>NZ_JBHZCY010000152.1:0-21566 GCF_042786665.1 Kitasatospora sp. NPDC059146
ACGGCAAGATCGTCGACGAACTCCACAACCCCACCGCCGACACCGTCCTGGACCGCATGCGCCGCTTCGACGCCAAGGGCCGCACCAGCTGAGCCAGCGAGCCGACCGAAGCCCTCGAACCTCCCCAGGACACCTCATGTATCGCACCGCACTGCGCAATGTGCTGGCCCACAAGGGCCGACTGCTGATGACGGCGCTGGCCGTCATGCTCGGCACCGCCTTCGTCGCCGGCACCATGGTCTTCTCCGACACCTTCGGCAAGGCCCTGCGGGACAGCAACTCCAAGAGCTACTCGGACGTCGCCGTCCAGGTCGTGGACCGCGCGGCCGGCTCCGGCGCCTCGGCCAAGCAGAAGAGCGAGGCCGGCGCCGGCCTCACCGACGACACCGTCCAGCAGTTGGCCGCACTGCCCGGCACGGCGAGCGCGCGCGGCGTGGCCGGCGGCTTCACCGGGGTCGCCGACAAGAAGGGCAACCTGATCGGCCAGGTCTGGTCGGCCAAGGGCGCCAACTTCGCCCCGGGCCAGGACGGCCGGGACCCGCGCTACCCGATGACCGAGGGTCAGGGGCCGAAGAACGCCAAGGAGGTCGCCCTCGACCGCAGGACCGCCGACAAGGCGGGCTACAAGGTCGGCGACACCGTCCGGGTGGCCGCCAACGGTCCGGTGATCGAGGCGAAGCTCACCGGTGTCTTCACCACCGACGACCCGGTGGTCAACACCGGCGGCACCCTCACCCTGTTCGACCGGGCCACCGCCCAGCAGACGCTGCTGGAGCCGGGCCGCTACAGCAGCGTCGTGCTCACCGCCAAGCCCGGCACCTCCCAGGACGCGCTGCTCGCCCAGGTCGAGTCGAAGCTCCCGGCCGCCCAGCACTTCGACGTCGAGACGGGCGCCAAGCTGCAGGCGGACGAGCAGGCGCAGATCACCAAGGGCACCGACAGCATGCGCACCATGCTGCTGGTCTTCGCCTTCATCTCGCTCTTCGTCGGCATCTTCATCATCGCCAACACCTTCACCATGCTGGTCGCCCAGCGCACCAAGGAGCTCGCGCTGCTGCGGGCGATCGGCGCGAGCCGCAAGCAGGTGACCCGCTCGGTGCTGATCGAGGCGCTGCTGATCGGCACCGTCTCGGCGGCGGCCGGCCTGCTGGCCGGGGTCGGGATCGGCGCCGGGATGCAGTCGCTGATCGGCTCGCTGGACGAGAACATGCCGAGCGGCGCGCTGGTGATCAAGCCGATGACCGTCGTGGTGACCCTCGTGGTGGGCGTCCTGGTGACGGTCCTGTCCGCCCTGCTGCCGGCCGTGCGGGCCGCCCGGATCGCGCCGGTGGCGGCGATGAGCAGCGGCGACCAGCCGACCAGTCAGAAGAGCCTGGTGGTCCGCAACAGCATCGGTTCGGTGCTCGCCGGCGGCGGCCTGGCGCTGATCGCCTACGGCGCCTCCACCGGCAACGACAGCGGCCGGATGCCGGTCGGCGCGGGTGCCTTCCTGGCCCTGATCGGCGTGTTCGTGCTGCTTCCGCTGCTCTCGCGCCCGGTGGTCGCCCTGGTCGGCCCGCTGCTGCGGGGGCTGGGCGGCACTCCCGGCAAGCTCGCCCAGCAGAACGCGGTGCGCAACCCGCGCCGCACCGCGGCCACCGCCGCCGCGCTCACCATCGGACTGACCCTGGTCACCGGTCTGACCGTGATCGGCACCTCGGTCGGGGACACCATCGACCGGGCCGTCACCAAGTCGATGAAGGCCGACTACCTCGTCTCGGCCGCCAACCGGATGGGCCTCTCCGAGCAGGTGCCCGCCCAGATCGCCAAGGCCCCCGGGGTCGCCGCCTCCTCGCCGATGACCTCCACCGACTGGAAGCTCAACGGCACCTACAAGGAGATCACCGGCCTCGACCCGGCCGTCCTGGAGCAGGTCGTCGACATCAAGCTGAGCAGCGGTTCCACCGCCGGCCTCGGCCAGGGCCGGCTGCTGGTGGACCAGGACGTCGCCACCACGTTCAACGTCACCACCGGCTCGACGATGGCGGTCTCCTACCCGGACGGCTCCACCGGTCAGCTCACCGTCGGCGGCGTGTACGAGAAGGGCGGCATGCTCGGCCCGGTCCTGCTGGCCAACAGCGAGATCGCCAAGCACGAGCCGAAGCCGTACGTCCCCCAGGTCCTGGTCAAGGGCAAGGACGGCGCCACCGCCGGGCTCAAGCAGTCGATCAAGGACGCCACGGGCGCCAACCCGGTGATCGAGGTCAAGTCCAAGCAGGACGTCCGGGACCAGTTCAGCCAGGTCATCACCTTCGCGCTGAACCTGATGTACGGCCTGCTGGGCATGGCGGTCCTGATCGCCGTCCTGGGCGTGATCAACACGCTGGCCATGTCGGTCTTCGAGCGCAAGCGCGAGATCGGGATGCTGCGGGCGATCGGCCTGGACCGGAGCGGCATCAAGCGGATGGTCCGGCTGGAGTCGGTGGTGATCTCGCTCTTCGGCGCCGGGATCGGCCTGCTGCTCGGCTGCTTCATCGCCTGGGCGATCAACGGGACGCTCAAGTCCAGCCTGAGCGGGCTGACCACCGTCCTGCCGTACGGCCAGCTGGCGCTCTTCCTGGGCCTGGCCGGGCTGGTCGGCCTGGTGGCCGCGATCTGGCCGGCCCGCCGGGCCGCCAAGCTGGACATCCTGTCGAGCATCAAGACCGACTGACGCCCCGTCGGCCGGCTCCGCCCGCCCCCGGTCGCACCCGCGGCCGGGGGCGGGCGCACGCACCGCGGGGGAACGGCAGGAGCCCCTGCCGGAGGGTTCTCGGCAGGGGCTCCACTACTGCTGTACTCCGCCCGGTCGCACGGCCGGCTGAGCACCACGGAGGTCGTGGTCCGGCGACACTGCCGGGCGGAGGGCCTCCGACTCATACCCCGGCGCTCCCACACCGGGGTCCAGTCGCTTACTTGCTGGCGAGCTCCTTGTCGGCGGCCGGCTTGGCGGCCTCGACGGGCTTGGTGGGCGGCGTGACCTCCTGGATCGGAAGCTGCGGCTTCTCCATCTGGGAGAGGCCGACCGCCTCGCGCTTGAGGAACATCGCGAGGGTCCAGTCGGTGAAGACGCGGACCTTGCGGTTGAAGGTCGGGACCATCGCGCCGTGGTACAGGCGGTGGAACCACCAGGCCGGACGGCCCTTCAGCTTGTACTTGCCGAAGAGGATCGCCACGCCCTTGTGCAGGCCGAGACCGGCGACCGCACCCAGGTTCTTGTGCTTGTACTCCTTCTGCGGGAAGCCCCGCATGCCGGAGATCACGTTGTCACCGAGGACGACGGCCTGGCGGCAGGCGTGCTGGGCGTTCGGCGGGCACCAGGCGCCCTCGCCGGCGGCGAGGTCCGGGACCTGGGCGTTGTCGCCGGCGGACCAGACGTAGTCGAAGCCCTGGACCTGGAGGGTCGGCGCGGTGTCGACGTGGCCGCGCGGGCCCAGCGGCAGGCCGAAGTTGGCCAGCACCGGGTTCGGCTTCACGCCGGCCGTCCACACGATGGTGGCGGCGTCCATCTCCATGCCGTTCTTCAGCACGACGTGGCCGTCGACGCAGGAGTCCATCGAGGTCTCGATGTAGACCTCGATGTCGCGCTCCTCGAGCTTCTCCTTGGTCCACAGACCGAGGTCCGGGCCCATCTCGGGGAGGATGCGGTTGGCCGCCTCGACGACGACGAAGCGCATGTCGTCGCGGCTGACGGTCTTGTACAGCTTGGCCGCGTCGCGGGCCATGTCCTCGACCTCGGCGACCGTCTCGATGCCGGCGAAGCCGCCGCCGATGACGACGAAGGTCAGGGCCTTGCGGCGGACCTCCTCGTCCGAGGTGGACTCGGCCTTGTCGAGCTGGGCCATGACGTGGTTGCGGAGGCCGATGGCCTCCTCGACCGTCTTCATGCCGATGCCGTTCTCCGCCAGACCCGGGATCGGGAAGGTGCGGGAGACCGAGCCGGTCGCGACGACCAGGTACTCGAAGGGCAGCTCGTAGCTGTCGCCGGCCGCCGGCTGGATGGTCGCGACCTTGCGGGCGTGGTCGATGCCGGTGACGGACCCGGTCAGCACCTCCGCCTGCTTGAGGGTCTTGCGCAGCGGCGCGACGAGGTTGCGGGGCGCGACGTTGCCGCCGGCCGCCTCGGGGAGGAAGGGCAGGTACGTCATGTACGACCGCGGGTCGACGACCGTGACGGTCGCTTCGCCGTAGCGCATCTTCTTGAGGATGCGCATCGCGGCATACAGGCCGACGTAACCACCGCCGACAATGAGGATGCGAGGACGCTCCGTGGTGCTCATATCCGAAAGTATCCAGCACCGTCCGGAGCAGCCTTCGTGAGCCCGGTCACAAACTCATGGACACCCCGTGCTACACTGCGCGCCCGCAAAAACCGGCCCGGCGCACCGGCTCACGGGCCCCGGGGGCCCCTCGTGAACGTGCGCCGGAGCACTACCCGGCTGAGCAGCAACGATCCGTACAGCGCCCGGGTTCCCGCTCGTGATTTCGATTTTCAAACCCTGAACGAGGCCTGACCTGCGATCCAAGGGGCCGTACGACCGAAGGGCCTTCGGTCTCACAATTCGGGCGTAGCGGGCCACGGGGTGCGACGAAAGACTGGATCGCCATGTGAAGAAATTCACGAAGGTTCTCGCACGCACCCGGGCGCGCCCCGGCCCCGGCACCCCGAAAGGGGCGCCGGGGCCGGTGGAGTAAGGCCTGCGGACGGTCAGGAGGCCGTACTCCAGGCGATGCCGTCCAGGATGTCGTGCTCGCTCACGACCACCTCGGCGGCGCCGGTGCGGTCCATGATCTCCAGCAGTTCCAGCGCGCCCGCCGCGATCACGTCCACCCGGCCCGGGTGCATCGACGGGATGGCCGCGCGCTCGGCATGGGTGGCGGCCAGCAGCTCGCGGGCGATCTCGGCGACCCGCTCGCGGCTGATCCGGGAGTGGTGGATCCGCTCCGACTGGTAGGCGGGCAGGTCCTGGGCGATCGCGGACACCGTGGTGACCGTCCCGGCCAGGCCCACCAGGGTGGCCGCACCGGTCAGCGGGACGACCTCCTCGGCCTTGTCCAGCTCGGCCCGCACGTGCGCCCGGGCCTGCGCGATCTGCTCCGGCGAGGGCAGTTCCGCGCCGTCGAAGTGCCGCTCGGTCAGCCGCACGCAGCCGATGTCCACCGAGCGCGCCGCCTGGACCTGCGCCCCGCCGAGCACGAACTCGGTGGAGCCGCCGCCCAGGTCGAAGACCAGGTAGGGGGCGGGGAAGGGCCCGCCGGCCAGCTCCTTGGTGGCGCCGACGAAGGACAGGTGCGCCTCCTCCTCGCCGCTCACCACCTCCGGCTCGACGCCCAGGATGTCGCGCACGCCCTTGACGTACTCGTCGCTGTTCTCGGCGTCCCGGGAAGCGCTGGTGGCGACGAAGCGGGTGCGCTCCGGGCCGACGCCGAAGCCCGCGATGACCTCCCGGTACTCGCGGCAGGCGGCGAAGGTGCGCTCCAGCGCGTCCGGGTGCAGCCGGCCGGTGCGGTCCACGCCCTGGCCCAGCCGGTTGATGATCATGCGGCGGTCGAGGTCGGTGATCTCGCCCGTCTCCGGGTCCAGGTCGGCGACCAGCAGCCGGATCGAGTTGGTGCCGCAGTCGATCGCGGCCACACGGGTCGTACTCACTCGGACTCCTGCTCCGCCGTCGCGTCCTGCCCCGCCGTGCCGTCCTCGGCGGCGCGCTTCTTCGCGGCCCGCTCGGCGGTCTTCTGCTGCTTGGCCGCGATCACGGCCTCGTGGTCCTGGTCCTTGGCGCGGTTGCGCAGCACCCGGTCACCGGCCGCCTCGACCTCCGCCGGGGAGACGCACGGGCCCTTGGCCCACCAGTCCTCCAGCATGCCGATCGCCTCGTCGCCGAGCGGGTTGACGCCCTCTCCGGCCGCCAGCGAGTGGCCGACCAGCACGTGCAGGCACTTCACCCGGTCCGGCATGCCGCCGGCGCTCGGGAAGCCCTCCAGCACCTCGATCGCGTCGCGCCGGGCGATGTAGTCCTCGTGCGCCTTCTGGTAGGCGGCGGCCAGCTCCGGGTCCTCGGCGAGCCGGGCCGTCTGGTCCTTCATCACGCCCTCCGCCTCCAGGGTGCCGATCAGCGAGGCGGCCTTGGGGCAGGTCAGGTAGTACAGCGTCGGGAACGGCGTGCCGTCCGGCAGCCGGGGGGCCGTCTCCACGACGTCGGGGTTGCCGCAGGGGCAGCGGTGCGCCACACCGCGCAGGCCGCGCGGCACCCGGCCGAGCTGGGCGGCGATGGCCGCGACGTCGGCGTCGGAGACGGCGGGGTGGTTCTCAGTGGTCATGGGGGGTGGGGTCTCCAACGGAGGACGGGGGGAGCGGACGGGGTGCGGCGGGGGCCAGCGCGACGGTGTCGGCGGCGTCCACCGAGTCCCAGATGCTGGTGTACCAGGGCTTGTCGGCCTTCGCCGGGCCGGCGGCCGCGTCGGCGGCGGCGGCCGAACCGGCCGGCGCGGAGGGCCGGGCGGCCGGCCCGGCCGGGTCCACCGCGATGTACGGGGTCTCCCCCGGCACCGCGTAGTGCAGCCGGGCGCGGGCCTGCGCCTTGACGTACTCCGGGTCCTGCCAGCGCGCCTTGTCCCGGCGCAGCTGGTCGACCTGCTGGCGCGCGTGGTCGGCCTTCGCCCGCTGGGCGGAGATCTCGGCGCGCTGGGAGATGAACTGCCGCGTGGGGTAGGCCAGGATCGCCACCAGCGAGCAGAGCACCAGGACGAGGACGGTCGCCCGGCTCGTGAACCGAGGCCGGGCCGCCAAGCCCGGGATCCTCCAGCCAGCCATCTCCCGTATCCCCTCCTGGTCGCGACGGTGCCCCGCCGTCCACCCTACGGGGTGAGCGGCGGGGCACCGGTCAGGCGTGCGCTACCGGGGGCCTCGGGCCCCCGGGATCCGGGCCGGACGCCGCCCGGCCCGGGCGCGCTCAGCCCTCGTGCTTGAACCGCGGGAAGGCGCCGCGGCCGGCGTACTCGGCGGCGTCGTCGAGGATCTCCTCGATGCGCAGCAGCTGGTTGTACTTGGCGACGCGCTCGGAGCGGGCCGGGGCACCGGTCTTGATCTGGCCGCAGTTGGTGGCGACGGCCAGGTCGGCGATGGTGACGTCCTCGGTCTCGCCGGAGCGGTGCGACATCATGCAGCGGTAGCCGTTGCGCTGGGCCAGCTCGACGGCGTCCAGGGTCTCGGTCAGCGAGCCGATCTGGTTCACCTTCACCAGCAGCGCGTTGGCGGTGCCGGTCTCGATGCCCTTGGCCAGGCGGGCCGGGTTGGTGACGAACAGGTCGTCGCCGACCAGCTGGACCTTGTCGCCCAGCTTGACGGTCATGGCCTTCCAGCCGTCCCAGTCCGACTCGTCCAGCGGGTCCTCGATGGAGACCAGCGGGTAGGAGGCGACCAGCTCGGCGTAGTACTCGATGAGCTCGGCGGCCGACAGGGCCTTGCCCTCGAACTGGTAGGCGCCGTCCTGGAAGAACTCGGAGGCGGCGACGTCCAGGGCCAGCGCGATGTCGCGGCCGGGCACGTAGCCGGCCTTCTGGATGGCCTCGGTGATGAGGTCCAGGGCCTCGCGGTTGCTGTCCAGGTTCGGCGCGAAGCCGCCCTCGTCGCCGAGGCCGGTGGACAGGCCGCGCTCCTTCAGCACGCCCTTGAGGGTGTGGTAGACCTCGACGCCCCAGCGGACGGCCTCGGAGAAGGACTCCGCGCCGATCGGAGCGATCATGAACTCCTGGATGTCGACGTTGGAGTCCGCGTGCGAGCCGCCGTTGAGGATGTTCATCATCGGGACCGGCAGGACGTGGGCGTTCGGGCCGCCCAGGTAGCGGAACAGCGGCAGGTCGCTGGCCTCGGAGGCGGCGTGCGCGACGGCCAGCGAGACGCCCAGGATGGCGTTGGCGCCGAGCGAGGACTTGTCCGGGGTGGCGTCCAGGTCGAGCATGGCCTGGTCGATCAGGCGCTGCTCGGTGGCGTCGTAGCCGACCAGCTCCGGGCCGATCTGCTCGATGACGGCCAGGACGGCCTTCTCCACGCCCTTGCCGAAGTAGCGGTTCTTGTCGCCGTCGCGCAGTTCGAGCGCCTCGAAGGCGCCGGTCGAGGCACCCGACGGAACAGCGGCACGACCCGTGCTGCCGTCGTCGAGGCCGACCTCGACCTCGACCGTGGGGTTGCCGCGGGAGTCGAGGATTTCACGGGCTACGACGACATCGATGGACGGCACGAAGCATCTCCTTGCGGAAGCAGGGTCCGGCTGCGGGTGGTGCTGTCGGCCGGACGATTGCGGAGTCGTTACGACCAGAGCCTAACCGCCCGGGCTCCCGGGGCCACCTCGGCCCGGGCTGCGTCTCACCGTGTGGCCCGGCTACCCACCGGTAGTTCACCTGCTCGTCCCGGTGCGTCCCACCGGGGCGTCCATCGGGGCGGGCGAACGCGGACGTAGGGGGCCGCCGGGCGCGGCCCCCTACGTGTCCAGCGTGTCGTTCTCCGTGGAACGGTCCGGCTCAGCCCAGGTGCAGGACCTGGCCGGGCACGATCATGTCCGGGTTGCCGCCGACCGTGGTGCGGTTGCCGTCGTAGAGCGCCTGCCAGCCGCCGGACACGCCCTGGGCGGTGGCGATGCCCGACAGGGTGTCACCGTCCCGGACGGTGTAGTCGTGGCCGGTCGTGGCGGCCGGGGCCTGCGCGGCCCGCGGGGCGGCGTGCTTGGGGGCGTACTGCTGCGCCGACGGGGCGGCGGGCTGCTCGGCCTGCTTCGGCGCGGCGTGCTTCGGCGCGTACTGCTGGACCGGCTTCGGCTGGGCGGGCTTGGCGGCGGCCTTGGGGGCCTGCTGCTTGGGTGCCTGCTTCTGGGCCTGCTGCTTCTGCGGCTTGGCGTCCGAGGAGGTGTCCACCTGGGCCGGGGCGCCGCCCTTGCTCAGGCCCGCCTTCTGGGAGCAGACCGGCCAGGCGCCGGGGCCCTGCGAGGCGAGGACCTTCTCGGCGACGGCGATCTGCTGCCCCTTGCTGGCCTGGTTGGCCTGCGCCGCGTACGCGGTGCCGCCGTACGCCTTCCAGGTGCTGGGGGTGAACTGGAGGCCGCCGGAGAAGCCGTTGCCGGTGTTGATGCTCCAGTTGCCGCCGCTCTCGCACTGGGCGACGGAGTCCCAGACGGAGGCCGGGGCGGCGGAGGCGCCGGTGGCGGAGAGGAGCGGCAGTGCGAGTCCGACGCCGGCCACACCGGCGACGGCGATGGCCTTCTCGGCCTGGGTGCGACGGCGATGACGGCCGGTTCCAACGAACAGCATGAAGGTCCCTCTCCGCACGCCTGCGAGGTGAGCTGTCGGGTTCGGACCGGGAGGTGGCCCGGCCGCCGTCTGCGGAATCGATTCCGCGCGGGCGGCTTCACCCCGAGCCGTGGAGGAACGGCAACAAACCTGGTTCCCCCGCCCCTGCCCAGGGTTCTGGTCGGTTTCCCGTGACGCGGCGGGCAGGATTCGGCGTCCGCGCACGAGGTCCGCAGCTGCGAACTCCACGGAGACTAGACAGATCCTCAGACGAATCACAAGCTCATATCACCGACATCACACAAGAATTACGGCCCGTGTTCGATCGCCTACCAACGGCGGGGCTTTGTCCGGTTTGATGAGCGTTCATACCACCGCCGGTGGCCGGTTCCGGATGCTTCGTCAGCGTGTCGTGGCCTCAGGACGACTGTGCGGCGACCGGGGCTCCGGACTGAATTCGACCGGAAGTTCGCGCAATCCACGCATGATCAGGCCACCCCGCCAGCGCAGATTCTCCGGGCTTTCGGCCAGCCGCAGATCCGGCAGCCGGGAAAGCAGCGTGGCCAGCGCGGACCGCCCCTCCAGCCGGGCCAGCGGGGCTCCGATGCAGTAGTGGATGCCGTGCCCGAACCCCAGGTGCGGGTTGTCGCTCCGGGCCAGGTCGAGGGTGTTCTCGTCGGAGAACCTGGCCGGATCGCGGTCCGCCGCCGCCAGCACCACCAGCACCGGGTCCCCGACCGGGATCTCCACCCCGCCGATGGTCAGCGGAGCGGTCGCGAACCGCCAGGTCGCCAACTCCACCGGCCCGTCGTAGCGCAGGAGTTCCTCGATCCCGGTCTCCAGCAGCGCGGTCTCGCCGCGGGCCACCGACTCCTGCAGCAGGGCCCGCTGCCCGGGATTGCGCAGCAGCGCGTACGTCCCGTTGCCGATCAGGTTCACCGTCGTCTCGAACCCGGCGAAGAGGAGGATGAAGGCCATCGCGGCGGCCTCGTTCTCGGTCAGGTGCTCGCCGTGGTCGCTCGCCCGGATCAGGCCGGAGATCAGGTCGTCCCCGAGGTCCGCCCGCTTGCGGTGGATCAGCTCCAGCAGGTACGCCCGCATCCGCTTCACCGCCCGCCCCACGCCGCCGCGTTGGCCGCCCCCGTGCCGGATCATCATTCCGGCCCAGTCCCGGAAGTCGTCCTGGTCCTCGGAGGGAACGCCGAGCATGTCGCAGATCGCGTAGATGGGGAGCGGGAACGCGAACTCGTGGATCAGGTCCGCCGAACCGCGCTGCGCGAAGCCGTCGATCAGCCGGTCGGTGAGCTGCTGCACCCGCGGCTCGAACTCCGCCACCCGGCGCGGCGTGAACGCCTTCGACACCAGGCGGCGCAGCCGGGTGTGGTCCGGCGGGTCGATGTTCAGCAGGTGGGTCATCAGGTCCGCCTGCCGCTCCCCCGGGATGCCCACCCGGCCGGTGCGGTGCGCCTGCCCGCTGTGGTGCGCCGGGTTCTTCGAGAGCCGGCCGTCCGCGAGCGCCTGCCGGGCGTCCGCGTAGCGCGTCACCAGCCAGGCCTCCACCCCGCTCGGCAGCGTGGTGCGGTGCACCGGGGCGTGCTCGCGCAGCCAGGCGTAGGCGGGGTACGGGTCTGCGGCGAACTCCCAGGTGAAGAGCTGCGGGTCGGGCTGGGCGGCGGGCTGGGCGCCCTCGGGCTGAGCTGGCATGGGTCGACCGTAACCGCTGGACCGGAGGGGCCCGGACCACCGGCGCACGCGCCCCCGCGGCCGGCCGGAGGCCACCGCCGCGCGAACCGTCCGTGACCGGCGCGCGAGCGGAACGCCGACACTCCGTGGACGGCCCGTGGACGGTGCGTGGACGGGCCTTGGCCAGCTCTTGGCCGGGCGGCAGGCGTGAGCCTGGTCACCTGAGGGGTAATCCCTGTTGCGGAGGGTCAGGACCTGCCTACGATCCTCCGAAGTACGCGCGGGCGCCGGTGCGGTGTCGCCCGCAGGGAGGAGCTGGACCAATGACGGTCAGCGGAGCAGTCGTCGTCATCGCGGTACTCGCGGGCGGTTCGGGGGCCGACCTCGCCCGCCGGTTCACCGCGGCCGGCACCGCCGGGATGCTGATCGCCGACACCCACGTCGGCATCGCCGAGGACCTCGCCTCCGAACTCGACCGGCCGGGCTGCCCCGTGGTCGGCGTCTCCGGCGACATCCGCCGGCCTAGCGACGTCGCCGCGCTGGTCGACACCGCCGAGAAGCACTTCGGTCCGATCGACCTCTTCTGCGTGGCGGGGCCGAGGGGCGAGCGGATCGTCTCCCTCGCCGACCTGCCCGCCCACCTCGACCTGGAGCGCCTCGCCGAACTGGTCGTCCTGATCGGCGAGGCGATCGGCGAGCTCGTCCCGCCGCAGCGGTGCGCCACCGAGCGCACGGCGACGGCGGCCTGAGCCGCCCCGCCACCGAGGTCTACTCCGGCCGGAGCCCCTCGGCCGCGCGCACCGCGTCCCGGTAGCCGCGCGCGGCCGAGCGCAGCGCCGCGTCCACGTCCACCCCGGCGTCGTGCGCCCGCTGCGCCACCGCCAGCAGCAGCCGGCCCGCCGACTCGGCGGTCAGCTCGCGCGGCAGCTCGTACGGCTCGTCCGGCACCCCCGCGAAGCCCGCCCGGCGCACCCGGGACACCAGCTTCGCCGCGTACGCCAGCGCCGGCAGCCCGGCCGGCACGCCGTCCAGGACGGACTCCCGGTCCGCCTTCTCGGCCGCCTTCAACTGCTCCCAGTTCGCCTCCGCCTCGTCGGCGCCCGCCACCTCGACGTCCCCGAACACGTGCGGGTGCCGGTACAGCAGCTTCTCGACCATGTCCCCGGCCACGTCGTCGATCGTGAACGGATCGGTCGGGTGCTCCTCCGCGACCCGGGCGTGGAAGAACACCTGGAACAGCACGTCGCCCAGCTCCTCGCGCAGCGCGTCCCGGTCCCCCTCCTCGATCGCCTCGACCAGCTCGTAGGCCTCCTCGACCAGGTACTTCACCAGGCTCTCGTGGGTCTGCTCGGCGTCCCACGGGCAGCCGCCCGGCGAGCGCAGCCGGTCCATCACCGAGGCGAGGTCCAGCAGCCGCGCCCCCGGCAGGTCGTACGAGCCGGGCAGCACCTCGATCTCCGGCACCTCCCCGGCGTGCTCCACCGCGAGCCGGGCCAGCGCGTCCGTCAGCCCCGGGTCCCCGTCCGGGCCGCCCAGCCACACCGTCGCCCCCGCCCCGGCCGGCTGCCCGGTCAGCAGCCGCGCCAGCGCCGGCGCCGACCCGGCCGGCGCCACCTCCACCGCCACCCCGGCCTGCCGCACCGCCGGCACCTGCGGGTGCCCCTCGTCCCCGACCAGCACCCGCCCGGCCGACCGCAGCGCCTCCCAGGCCGGCCACGCCAGCAGGCCGGGGGCCACCCGGTGGGTGGTGGTCAGCAGGATCAACTTCGCGCCCGGAGCGTCCGTCGGCACAGCATTCGTCGTCACCCCTCGAACCTACCCGCCGCGGGCACCCCGGGCCCGGCCGGTGGCCGGCGGCCGAACGGCGGCCCCGGGCCGGGCCCGGAACCGCCGTGAACCGCCGTGGACGGCCGCCGACCTGAACACCGCCGGGGGCTACTTCTTCGTCCCCGCCAGGTCGTCGAACATGGCCGACAGGAACTCGGTGCACCAGCCGAGCAGTTCGCGCCCGACCAGCGGCTTGCCGCCGATCCGGCCGGTGCTCGGCCGGGGCACCAGGAGCTGCTGGGCCGCCGCCTTGACCTGGCTGCGCGGGTAGAGCCGGTTCAGCCGCAGCTGCTGGGACTCCCGCAGCTCCACCGGGCCGAAGCGGACGTTGGAGCCCTGGAGGGTGATGTCCGAGATCCCGCAGCGGCGGGCGTACAGCCGCAGGCCGGCGACCATCAGCAGGTTCTCGACCGGCTCGGGCAGCTTCCCGTAGCGGTCCGCCAGCTCGTCCCGGACCTGCTGGATGTCCGCCTCCGAGTTGACCGCCGCGATCGAGCGGTAGGCCTGCAGCCGCAGCCGCTCGCCGGGGGCGTAGTCGTGCGGCACGTGGGCGTCGACCGGCAGCTCGATCTTCACCTCCAGCGGCTCCTCCTCCGGCTCGCCGCCGTTCGCCAGCGACTCGCGGAACTCGGCCACCGCCTCGCCGACCATCCGCATGTAGAGGTCGAAGCCGACGCCCGCGATGTGCCCGGACTGCTCGCCGCCGAGCAGGTTGCCGGCGCCGCGGATCTCCAGGTCCTTCATGGCGACGTACATGCCGGCGCCCATCTCGGTGTGCTGGGCGATGGTGGCCAGCCGCTCGTGGGCCGTCTCGGTGAGCGGCTTCTCCGGCGGGTACAGCATGTACGCGTAGCCGCGCTCGCGCCCGCGCCCGACCCGGCCGCGCAGCTGGTGCAGCTGCGACAGGCCGAAGGTGTCGCCGCGCTCGACGATCAGGGTGTTGGCGTTGGAGATGTCGATGCCGGACTCCACGATCGTGGTCGACACCAGGACGTCGAACTCCTTCTCCCAGAAGTCGACGACGACCTTCTCCAGCTGGTTCTCCCCCATCTGCCCGTGCGCCGTGGCGATCCGCGCCTCGGGGACGAGGTCCTTGAGCCGGGCGGCCGCCTTGTCGATCGACTCGACCCGGTTGTGGATGTAGAACACCTGGCCCTCGCGCAGGAGTTCACGCCGGATCGCGGCCGAGATCTGCTTCTCGTCGTACGGCCCGACGAAGGTCAGCACCGGGTGCCGCTCCTCCGGCGGGGTGGTGATGGTGGACATCTCGCGGATGCCGGTGACGGCCATCTCCAGGGTGCGCGGGATCGGCGTCGCGGACATGGTGAGCACGTCCACGTTGGCGCGCAGCTTCTTCAACTGCTCCTTGTGCTCGACGCCGAAGCGCTGCTCCTCGTCGACGATGACCAGGCCGAGGTCCTTGAACCTGGTCTCCGAGGAGAACAGCCGGTGGGTGCCGATGACGACGTCCACCGAACCCTCGAACAGCCCCTCCAGGACGGCCTTGGCCTCGCTGTCGGTCTGGAAGCGGGACAGCGCCTTCACGGTGACCGGGAAGTTGGCGTACCGCTCGGCGAAGGTGGAGAAGTGCTGCTGCACCAGCAGGGTGGTCGGGACCAGCACGGCGACCTGCTTGCCGTCCTGCACCGCCTTGAACGCGGCCCGCACCGCGATCTCGGTCTTGCCGTAGCCGACGTCGCCGCAGATCAGCCGGTCCATCGGGACGGACTTCTCCATGTCCGACTTGACCTCGGCGATGGTGGTCAGCTGGTCCGGCGTCTCCGCGTACGGGAAGGCGTCCTCCAGCTCGCGCTGCCACGGGGTGTCCGGGCCGAAGGTGTGGCCGGGGGCGGCCATCCGGGCCGAGTACAGCTTGATCAGGTCGGCGGCGATCTCCTTGACCGCCTTCTTGGCCCGCTGCTTGGTCTTGGCCCAGTCCGCTCCGCCGAGCCGGTGCAGCGTCGGGGCCTCGCCGCCGACGTACTTGGTGACCTGGTCGAGCTGGTCGGTCGGCACGAACAGCCGGTCGCCGGGGTGGCCGCGCTTGGCGGGGGCGTACTCCAGCACCAGGTACTCGCGGGTGGCGCCCTGGACGGTGCGCTGCACCATCTCGACGTACCGGCCGACGCCGTGCGCCTCGTGCACCACGTAGTCGCCGGCCGCCAGGGCCAGCGGGTCGATCGCGTTGCGGCGCCGGGACGGCATCCGGCGCATGTCCTTGGTGGAGGACTTCTGGCCGGACAGGTCGGTCTCGGTGATGACGGTGAGCTTGAGCCGCTCGTCCACGAAGCCGTGCTCGATGGAGCCGCAGGAGACGTACACGACGTCCCGGGTGGGCGCCTCGGCGAGGTCGGCGACCAGCCGGGCCGGGATGCCCTCGTTGCCGAGCACCTCGGCCAGCCGGGAGGCCGGGCCGTGGCCCTCGGTCACCATGACGACCCGCCAGTCGGCGGCCAGCCGCTCCTTGGCGTCGGCGATCGCCCGGGCGGTGTCGCCCCGGTAGGCCTCGACGGCGTGCATGCCGAGGGTCAGCGTGTTGACGTCGAACTCCAGGATGCCGTCGACCGTCGACTCGCTGGTCGCGAACGGGCTGACGGACCACCAGGGCAGGCCGATCTCGTCGGCGTGCTCGCGCACCTCGGCGAGCGAGCGCAGCGAGGCGGCGGAGACGTCGATGGCCTCCAGGTCGATCGGCCGGTCGCCGCCGGCGGCCGCCGCGACCCAGGAGGCCTGGAGGAACTCCTGGCTGGTGGCCACCAGGTCGGCCGCTCTGGTCCGGACCCGCTCCGGGTCGCAGACCACCGTGACCGAGCCGAGCGGCAGCACGTCGAGCAGCAGCTCCATGTCGTCCACCAGCACGGGTGCCAGCGACTCCATGCCCTCGACCGCGATGCCCTCCGCGATCCTGTCCAGGATCTCCGCCAACCCGGGCTGCTGGGCCGACAGTTCGGCGGCCCGGGCGCGCACCTGGTCGGTCAGCAGCAGCTCCCGGCAGGGCGGCGCCCACAGGCCGTGCTCGGCGATCTCCAGCGAGCGCTGGTCGGCGACCTTGAAGTAGCGGATCTCCTCGACCTCGTCGCCCCAGAACTCCACCCGCAGCGGGTGCTCCTCGGTCGGCGGGAAGACGTCCAGGATGCCGCCGCGGACGGCGAACTCGCCGCGCTTCTCGACCAGTTCGACCCGCGCGTAGGCGGCCGCGGCGAGCCCGCGGGCGACCTCCTCCAGGTCGTGGGTCTCCCCGCGCCGGACGGCCACCGGCTCCAGCTCGGCCAGCCCCTTCACCTGCGGCTGGAGCACCGAGCGGACCGGGGCGACGATCACCTGCACCGGCCCGGCCGCCGGATCGTCCGCCCGCGGGTGCGCGATCCGGCGCAGCACGGCCAGCCGGCGGCCGACGGTGTCCGAGCGGGGCGACAGCCGCTCGTGCGGCAGGGTCTCCCAGGCGGGGTACTCGGCGACCGCGTCGGCGGGCAGCAGCGAGCGCAGCGAGGCGGCCAGGTCCTCGGCCTCCCGCCCGGTCGCGGTGACGGCCAGCACCGGACGGCCCCGCTCACCGGCCGCCCGGCCGGCCAGCGCGCGGGCCAGCGCGGCGACGGCGAACGGCCGGGCCGCGGGCGGTCCGACCAGGTCCAGGTGCCGGCGGCCGCCGGCCGCGGCTCCGGTGGCGGTGGCCGCCTCGATCGCCTCGGCGAGCGCCGCGTCCCGCGCGACGACATCGAGCAGTCCGGTCAGACTCATCTGGGGTCTCTTCTTCGTGCCGTGGCTGGTGCTGCCTCCGGGCGGCGAACGGCCCACCGGGGCAACGCGAACGGCCCGGCACGCCGAGCGGCCGGGGGTCTCCAGCCTACGCCGCGGCACGGACGGGCACGCGGCGTAGGAGCCCGGCGGGGCCGCGCCGTCCGGGCGACCGGCCGCGCGGGGATGATCCGGCAGCCGCCGGGGCGTTCCTGGCAGGGACACGACCGCAGGCGAACCACTGGACGGAACACCGGACCGACCGGTGGACGAACCGCTCGGGCACCGGCCCCGACCGGGCTCCGCCATCCGCCACGAACTGGACATACTCCTGTCACTGGCCGTCCATGGAGATCGCGCACCATGGTGAATGTGCCCGCCGCACCCAACCGTGGGGGATGGCTGTGGCGGCACTGTCGCACCCCCGATGGGGGTCGGAGGTGCGAGGCCGGGCGACCCTGGGTGGGGGCGCCCGCCCAAGCGCCGGGAACCGTGGCGCCCTTTCCTGGAGGGCGCCACGGGTCTCGGCCTCTTCGCGTTGCGCCCGCCTGCTCCGGCCCTACCAGCGGGACAGGTTGATGTCGTACATCATCACCTGGCGGCCCTGGTTGGCGTTGAAGTCGTAGCGCTCCCAGGTGAAGACGGTCCAGGAGCCGAGTCCGCCGCCCAGATAGGTGATGACCTTGTTGTTGCCCGCGTCGATCCGGTCGACGTTGTAGACCCGCAGGGACATCCAGCCGTCGTTCGCGAAGCAGAGCTGCCCGCTGTAGCCGTAGTTCCAGACCTTCGCGAAATCGTCCCGGTTCCCGCAGTCGACCCGTTCCACGGCCCGCGCCGCGGTCGTCGGCAGCAGGGTCGCGGCGGCGGCCGTGAGAACCGCCAGAACGCCGACGCGACGGGCCTTGCCCATTCCGTTCCGAACGGTGGAGCGGGGATCGGTGCGGCGAATCATGTAACCCCTCCCTCGACAACGGCTCCGTCGACAACGGCCGGGTTCCCGAGATTTGCACGGCGGGCCCGCACCGCACAGGTGCTTTCCGGCCAAGCCGGGATTCGCCCGGCGACCGGGGAACGTACCCGGACGACATGAGCTATGGTCCCAACACGCCTGCCGTGCTTGAGGATCGGAGCAGAATCTTGGCACCTCCCGCCCGATTCGGACGATTCACCGCCGCCACCCTCGCGGCCACCCTTTCGGTATTGTCCGCGGGTTGTTCGAGCGAATCCGGAAAGGCCTCCGCCGATTCCGCGCCGACCCCGCCGGTGCTCGGTTCCACGGCCGCTCCGGAATCCGGCCGGGGCGGATTGACCGGACTTCCGCTGTCCGCTTATCAGGCCGACGACCGGTCCGCGGTCAAGGAGATCCAGGCCCGGAACGCGCTGACCGTCTCATGCATGCACCGGGCCGGCTTCGCCGGGTTCACCGGGGACGGGCTGCAGGCCGCCCAGCCGCCGGACAACGCGACCGCACTGCCGGCCGGCGCCTGGGGCTACCTCGGCGCGGAGGCCGCCGCCACCCTGGGCTTCCACCCGCCCCGGCGGTCGGCCCCCCGGCCGGACCCCGCCCCGGCCGGTTCCGGCGAGGCCTACGACGGCGCCCGGGTGGACTGCGACCGGCGGACCGCCGAACGGATCGGCTCGCCGCCGGCGGCGGGCAGCCGACTGGTCGACCGGCTGTTCCAGGAGTCGACGACGGCCACCGCCCGGGACGCCCGGGTGGTGGCGGCCACCGGGCAGTGGACCGCCTGCATGACGGCCGCCGGCTTCCGGACCACCACCCCCGAGGAGCTGGCGCACGGGTACTCGACCACGCCGGAGCCCACCCCGGCCGAGCTGGCCGCCGCCCGCGCCGACGCGGACTGCACCGCCCGCTCCGGCCTGGCCGGCCTCTGGTTCGCCGTGCTGGCCGGCTACCAGCGGCAGCTGATCGACCACAACGCACAGGCCCTGACCGCCCAGCAGGAGGCGGTCAGGGCCCAGGACGCGAAGCTCACCCGGCTGATCACGGGCGAGGGCGGCTGAGGACTACTTGCGGCGGTAGGACACCGTGTTGGGGGGTGCGTAACCGGCGCCGTCGTCCACGATGATGATCTTCGGGATGACCCGGGTCTCCTCGGCGCCCGCGGCACCCGCGGCGCCTGCCACACCGTTCACGCCCTCCGCCGCGTCCACGTCGGCCACGGGCCCGGGCGGCGTCGCGGGCTTCGGCGGCACCGCGGCCGGGACGACCGGACCGGTCACCACCGGGTCGACGGCGCCCCCGGCCTCGGCTTCGGCGGGCTTGGCGTCGGCGGGCTTGGCATCGGCGGTCCTGGCCGCCACGGCGCCGCCGACCACCGGCTGCCGCAGCAGCGCCGTCGCACCGGGCCGCGCACCGCTGGGCCGGGCACCTCCGGGAGCCTCGGCGGGGGCAGCCGCCGGGGCAGCGGCGGGAGCGTCGGCCGGTCCGTCGGCCGGGGTCGCGGCGCCGCGCAGGTCCGGCAGCGGGATCTCCCCGGTGTCCGCCTCCGAGTCGACCGGCGCGGTGTCCGCCACCTTGTCCGCCACCGCGTCCGCCGGTCCGGCCGCGGCGGCCCCGGCGGCGGCCGCGGCCAGCCGCTCGGGCTCGATCTGCCCGACCGCCGCGCCGGTGAGCGAGGCCAGCGTCGCCTTGATGTGGTCCAGGTGCTGCTGCACCGTCTCCAGCCGGGCGTCGAAGGCCTGCTGCTCGCGCTCGCTCTCCGCGTTGATCTTCTCGGCCTCCCGGCGGGCCTTCTCGACCAGCTGGTCGGCCTTGGCCTGGGCGTCGGTCTCCAGCTGCTTGATCCGGTTCAGCACCGTCTCCCGGTGCTGCTCGGCCTCCTTGACCCGGCGCTCGGCCGTCGCGGAGACCTCCGCGTCCTCGGCGTCGGCCTTGGCCTGGGCCTCGGCGAAGGTCTCGTCGGCCTTGCGGCGCCTGGCGGCCAGCTCGGCCTCGGCGTGCTCGCTGGCCTCGGCGGCGGCCACCCGGACCTTGGCGGCGTAGGCGGTGGCACCGTCCCGGGCGGCGCGGCTCTCCCGGTCGGCGTCGGCGCGGATGCCCTCGGCCTCGGCGCGGGTGCGCTCGTCGGTGCGGCGGGCGGCGGCGTCGGCCTCGGCGCGGGTGGTGGTGGCGTACTCCTTGGCGGCCTTGTCGGCCTCCTGGCCGGCCTCGTAGACCTCGTCCCGCAGGTCCTCGGCGAAGCGCTCGGCCTTCTCCTTGACGGCGCGGGCCTCGTTCCGGGCCATCTCGGCCAGGCCGGCGGCCTGCTCGCTGAGCACCTCGTAGTCCGGCTCCGGGGCCTCCTCGGCGGCCTGGCGGATGTCGTCGAGCCTGGTCTCCATCTGCCGGATCCCGGCTCCCAGGACGCTCAGCCGCTCCCAGGCCTCGTCACGTTGTGCGGTCAGGGCGACCAGCGCCCGGTCGACCTGCTCGGGCGCGTAGCCGCGCCGGGCCTGGGTGAAGCCGTACTGGGGGACGGCGTCGCTCATGGGCTCTTCCCCTCGTTTCGCGGGCTGCGGAGCCCATGATCGGACGGACTGGACGGATCCGGAACCGGTTGGGACACCGGGGCCGAATCCGGTCGTCGTGCGGACCGGAATGTGTCGAGGACGGGGCGATGAGACCCATCCTCTTGACCTATTTTGCGCAGATCCGGACGAAACCCCAACGAGGCACAGCTGCCGGGGCACGCCGAAGGGGTCGTTCCGGACACCGGAACGACCCCTCCCACCTGCGAGGATCCGCGACGGTCCGCTACAGCAGACCGTCCCAGAACTGCTCCAGCAGCACGGCCCACCAAGTGTCCGCGGTCTGCAGGGCCGCCGGGTCGATCGCGGCGAGCTGGGCCTGGAAGTCGGTCGTCCAGCGACCGGCCTGCTCCGGCGTCAGCCCGTACCGCAGCCGCCACATCCGGCCCAGCAGGGCCAGCGCGCGGACGAACTCCGGTACACCGGTGTTGACGAAGCGCGGCGGCTGGCCGGTTCCGTCGACGTCCACGGCGACCACGTTCGCGGTGCCGTACTGGACGCACAGCTGACGGCCGTAGTCGTTGCCGAGCACCAGGTAGCCGCCGAAGTCCGGGCCCTGCTGCAGGCCGCGCTCGGCGGCCAGCTCGGCCAGCGTCGGAATCGGCCGGCCCTCCTGCGCCTGGGCCCAGAAGAACGGCCCGAAGTCGCGCGGCAGCCCGGCCCACGTCAGCGTCTGCGACACCGGCTCCGGCACGCCCTGGCGGGAGACGGCGCGCTGCTCGTAGCGGAACAGGTTCTGGCCGAAGGCCGTCCCCAGCTCCTGGGCGAGCTGCTGGGGCGGCGCCGGCGGCAGCGCCTGGACCGTCCCCGGCGCGGGCAGCGGAACCCGGAACGGGCGGACCCGCTGGGCACCGGAGGCCAGCTGGTGCAGCTCGTCCAGGTGGTCCAGCAGCTCGGCCATCCCGGCCTGCCGGGAGGCGTGGTCGCGGCCGTACGGGGCGGTGTGGGTCAGCCGCACGTTCGGCCAGGAGGCCGCGATCATGCGGTTGCAGTAGCCGCCGGGCAGATCACACGACTCCAGCTCGGTGTAGAGCTCCAGCACCTGCTCCGGCGGCACGTTCAACCGCCGCAGGTCCTGGAGGATCTTCCACTCCGGGTGCGGGGTGCCCGGTTCGCTGCGGTGCAGCAGCTTCTGCTCCGAGCCGTCCGGGCCCCGGTAGCTGAGCGCGGCGAAGTAGCCCGGGCCCACCGCGGGCACCCCGGGCGGCACCGGCGCGCCCGGCGGCGGGCCGGTGACCGGGGTCGGCGGGACGACGCCGGGCGCGGCACCCGCGTTCGGGTAGCCGTACCCGGCCGCGGGCGCGGCCGGAGCCGCCGGGCCGCCGGGCGGCGGCGGGACGGCCGGACCGCCGGACGGCGGGGTGCCCGGGTCCGCCGGGCCGCCGAGCAGCGCGGGGTCGATCGCGCTCGCCAGCTGGGTCGCCTCGTACGCCACACCGGCGGCGGCCGGGGCGGGCCCGCCCTGCGGCGCGGGAGCCGGGGCCTCACCGGAGCGC
>NZ_JBHZCY010000153.1:0-21320 GCF_042786665.1 Kitasatospora sp. NPDC059146
CCGGGGGGTCCCGGGCCCGCCCGCCGTTCTATTCGGTGGGAAGGCTGGTGATCAGGCGGGGGAGGTCCGCCGGTTCGAGCACATCCCAGGGGAGTGGCTGCGGCTCGTGCTCCTCGTTCAGGACCAGGACCTTGACGCCGACCGGCGTGCTGTCCCTCAGCGTTCCGCCGGGCTCGATCTCGACCTCGAAGCGCACGCGCAGCGTCCGGCGGTTGGAGTACCCGAGCTTGCCGGTCAGAAGGTCGATGAGTTCGTCGCGGCTCGCCGAGTCGAGAGGCACGCTGTCACCGCGTCGGCATCCGTCGCAGGTGCAGCCGGGACTGTCGATGGGCCGCTTGTTCTTGGACATGGTGGGCTCCTTGGTGGGTGCGGGTTGAGCGGTTCGGCCGCCCGGCCGTTCCGACATGGAAAACTATACCACACAGAAGAAGCAATCGTCCATCTTGCATTGCAGGTTTCATGTGGTATTGTTGTTCATAGCGGAACGGCCGGGCGGCCGGACCGTTCAACCCGCACTCACCAGGGAGTCACAGCATGGACAGCACGTTCACCACCACCGAGACGCCCACGCCCGTCCCGCCCACCGCGGACGTGACCGTCGCCTTCACCGCCACCGGCGATCCGGTGGTGCACGTCAGCGACTGCGGCCACCACGAGCGCCGTACGGCGCTGAGCACCGCCGCCGCCCGGCAGATGAAGGCCAGCAGCTGGACCGACGTCGCGGTGATCCTGTTCGGCGACACCATCGCGGAGTCGGGATTGACTCCCTTCGACTACGCCGACGAGCTCAGCATCGCCAGCTGCGCCCTCCGCATCCCGCACGGCGCCCCGGACGGCAAGAGCCGATGGACCCGGCAGCGGCGCGAGCAGGGCTTCCAGAGCCGAGAGCACTTCGAGGCCGCTCTCGCCCACTGGGCGCACACGGCGGCCTGCGCGGAGTGCCGGAGCCCAGGCCCGTCGGTGCTCACGGACGACGGGTGGCAGGGCACCGCCAACGTCTGCCCCGAGGGCCAGCGGCTGTTCGACGTCGAGTCCGCTTTCAGCCCCTACCGCTGACCCGGCCCGGAGGGGCGCCCTGCAGGCGCCCCTCCCCCGGCGGCCCACCCTCCGCCGGGGCCGCACCCGGCCCCCGCTCACCACACCTGCCCTGGAGTCCCGATGCCGATCTTCCTTGAAGCCCCCAAGCCCTATGCCGCTGGCCCCGACGGCCGAGGCTGGACCCGCCTGAGCCTTGGTGCCCACATCGGCGACCGCGACGCCCAGTGCCCGCTGCGCCCGAAGACCTACGCCGCGCTGGCCGAGAGCCGACGCAGCACCCAGCTGTCGGCCTGGGGCCCCTACCGGCCCTGCGTCAGCCAGGCCGCGCACGACTGCCTGACCTGCCCGGCGCTCACCAGCGCCCCCCGGGAGATGCCCGTGAACGCCCCGCTGGTCCTGGTCCGCATCGAGGAGCGCACCGTCGGCGAGATGTTCACCGCCGAGCGTCACGAGCTCCTGTGGCCGTGCACCGGCCCCGAGGACCGCGCCTACCGGACCGGGGAGCCCTGGGACTACGAGCAGATCAACCGCCTCGCGGGCTGGGAGGTCGGCCAACAGTTCTGGGACCAGCACGGCCGGGGCTTCTGGCTGGAGCGCACCTTGTATGTACGGGCCCCGCACGTGGAGATCCGCACACAGCGCAACCGGCACGCCGTCATCGTCGGCGGCACCCGCGCCGCACTGGTCGTCTGTTCCGGGGAGTGCCAGCACGACGAGCGGCTCCTCAACCTGATCAGCCACCACACCCCGGAGAGCGCCGACGAACAGCGCGTCACCCCGTCCACGTGGGATCTCGATGGCGCCCGCGCCGAGGCCAACGGGCTCCGGGCCGGGGCGCACCACCGGAGCCACTACGAGATCCGCCTGACGGTCCGCCGGCCCGAGACCGTCGCCGAGCTGCTGCACGTCAGCTTCGACGGATCGACCTGGACCGCCGCGCAGATCACGGCCATCACGAGCGCCGCCCTGCCGCTACTGGACGCCGACGCGGCCCCGCCCACCCGCTGACGGGAGCAGCCCGGAACCCGGGCCTCCGGGGGGTGGGGGGCCCCAACCCCGCCCCCCCGCCCTGGGGGCTTACGTCTCCGAAACCACCGAGGCCCGGCGTGGAACGGGGGGCGCCACCTCCATGCGAGCATGTTTCATGTGGTATAGTTTTTCACGACGGGGCGGCCGGGCGGCCACCCCTCTCAACCCGCTTCATCCGAAGGGAAGTCCAGTGACCCGCAAGCGCCCGTTCGGCCCCCTCACGGCCGCCGACACCTTCACCGCCGACGTGCAGGCCCTCTCCGCCGAGGCCATGACGCAGGGGCTGATCTTCGGCGTGACCTCCGGCGGCCACAGCGTCGTCGCCCGCGCCAACCGGGCCAGCAGGACCGCGACCATGCGGATCAACGACCACGCGGGCCGGTACGCCGAGACCACCACCGCCCCCGACGGCGACCCGAGCGCGCTGCGCCGCCCCTGGAGCCGGGTCGAGGAACTCGGCGTCCGGCCCGCGCCCGCCGAGGCACCGGGGCGCAGCGGCAGCCCCGCGCGGGTTCACCCGGCGGTGGCCGCTCTGCTGGAGTCGGCCGCCGATCACCTGGCTCTGGTGGGCCTGCACCAGGGCGGGCGGGAGTGGGCGCAGGCTCCGTGGACCGGCCCGGCCACGGTCACCCATGCACTGGCGGCGGCCGTGCGCGCCCGGCGCGGGCTCCTACGGGAGCAGCGGGGCGCCCTGGTGGACGCCGCGCTGATCGTCCTGGCCGATCACGTCCACGGCCGTCCCGTCGTGGTGCCGCACTGGTGGAGGAGCGGGGCGCAGGCGTACCTGCGCGCGACGGTGTGGAACTGGGGTGACGCCCGGGGCCGCACGACGGCCGGTACTGTCGCCTTCCTGCGCGGCGCCGCCACCGCGATCCCCGCCCGCCAGGGCTGACCGACCACCAGATCCCCGGGGAGGGGCCGCCGAGGCCGCTCCTTCCCGGGCCCCTCGACCGGAGCGCCACGATGGAAGCCCTGACTCTCTTCGACATCCCTGCCAAGCCGCGCGCCTTCCTGCTGAGCGGCGGCAACTCCGACCTGGCCCGGGACGGCATTTTCACGTGGACCCTGCCGGCGTGGGTGGTTCAGCGCGCCGACGGGAGCTGGTTCAACACGTGTCCGGAGGCGTCCGTCTGCGCGGCCATGTGCTTCGCCTACGCACCAGGCAGTTCCTACAAGCGGTTCCCGGACGTGGCCGCGAGCCACCTCGGCAACCTGCAGATGGTGCAGGAGATGCCGGAGCTGTGGGAGCAGTGGATGGTCGAGGAGCTGCGGGACCGGCGGTACCGCGGTGGCGCCGCCGTCCGTGTTCACGACTCCGGCGACTTCTTCTCGACCGAGTACACCAAGGCGTGGTGGCGTATCGCCGAGTCGGCCCCGCACGTGCGCTTCTACGCCTACACCAAGGCCGTCAGCCGGGTGAAGGACGTTGCGGCGCGGCTCGGGACGCCGGCGAACCTGTTCTACCGGTTCAGCCGCGGCGGGACCGAGGACTACCTGATTCTGCCGACCGATCCGCAGGCCGACGTGTTCGCGGACCTGGCGGCGCTGGAGGAGGCCGGCTACGTGGACCAGGCCGCGTCCGACCTGATCGCGGCCGGGCCCGACATCAGGGTCGGCATGGTGGCGAACCGCATGCCGGTGCTGCGCAAGCGCCAGGGCCAGTTGTCGTTCGGTGAGCTCCAGTTGCTCCGGTACGACAAGCTGATGCCCAAGGCGTACCGGTGGCACCTGGCGCGGCTCGCGGTGCTGCTGGCGGCGAACGCCTGGCTGCTCCCGCTGCTCGACCGCACGGCGGGATCGTGGGAGACCTTGATCCCGTTCGCCGCCGGGCCTGAGGAGTCGCCCATCATCCCCGGGAAGGGGGTTTCCACGCCCACATGAGCATGTTTGATGTGGTATAGTTTCTTGTGACGGGGCGACCTGGCGGTCGCCCCGGATCAACCCGCGCTCACCCGAGGAGCCGTCATGTCCGAGCACCAGCAGCTCGTTCCGATCGAGATCACCGGCCAGGACGGGACGACGACCCTGTTCGTCACAGCCGAGCGCCGCGAGAAGGCATGGATCGACGGGCCGATCGTGGGCCTGTACACCCGCCTCCGCCTGACCGACGCCCCCCAGGCCAAGCCGGAGGCCATGTTCCTGTCGCGCCTGGCGGCCAAGGCTGGCTGGACGGTGGACTCGCACTTCGGCGCCAGCGGCCACCCGTTCCACAGCCACGGGTTCGGTGCCCGCCACGCCGTCCCCGAGATCCTCACCCAGAAGATCGCCGCCCTGGTCGACGCCGAGGCGCCCCGCGCCGGTCTGGTCGAAGCGATCGACCAGACGAACCCCCTGATCCTGCCCGACCAGGACTGACCCCGCGCCGGGGCCTCCGTCTCGGGCGGCCCCGACCCCCTGCGTCCGGCGGCCCGGCCGCATGGCCGCACCCATCCGGCCCGCCCACGCCCACCCCGACCACCACGAAAGCGATCACCCATGTCCAACCACGAGAACTACCTCCGCCTGCGCATCCACGCCGCACCGGACACCACGGAGGTGCGCGCCCAGATCAGCGAGGCGCTCAGCGAGCTCGACCTCGAACCGGACGAGTCGAACACCCCCAGCTCGCCGACCGGCGACTTCACCGGTTACTTCGGCGACCAGGACGCCGTGCTCGCCCTGGCCAAGGCGCTGACCGGCCTGCCCGGCCTGGCCTTCGAGCTCTGGACGGAGGAGGAGCAGGGCGAGCCCGGGCTCATCGTCACCCACGCCAGCGGCGTGGGCACGTTCACCGGCGGCTGCGACCGGGGCGGCGAAGTCGTGGTGCCCGAGACGGTCGTGCGCAGGATCGCGCTGGAGGAGGATCCGGCCGAGCGCACCCGGCTCCTGGAGGAGGTCACCGGCTGCGCCGTCCGCGCCGCGCTGCACCCCGGCGCCGAGCAGCAGGGCTGACCGGCCCCCGCCGTTCGGCCCGATGACCTCCCGCGTGCCGCTGGTGGCCGCTCGGCCGGACGGCTCGCGATTCCCGTACGGGACGGCATCCCGCGGTACCGCGAGCGCAGCAGTACCAGTCCGGCCCGGGGTTGGCGCCCCGGGCCGGTTCAACCCGCTTCCCCGAGGTCTCCCATGCAGAACGCCATGTTCACCGCGCCCGTCCCCGAGTTCGCCGCCGGCGGCCCCTGCGAGTGCGGGGTCACCGTGCTCTGCTGGGGGCTGGGGGCCGACTCCACCGCGATCCTGGTCCGGGTCCTGGAGGACCCGGTGCGCTACGGGCTGCGCGCCGACCTGTCCGATTTGATCGTCGTCACAGCGGTTGTGGGTGAGGAGTGGCCGGACACCTTGGCGCTGGCCGAGGAGCACGTGCTGCCGCTGCTGCGTGCCCGTCAGGTCCGCTACGTCCAGGTGGCCCGCGGCGGGCCGTCGCTGGCCCGGGACGGCATCGTGGTGCTGTCGGACACCCGCAGCCCCGAGCGCATCGTCGCGCGCGGGCCCTGGACCTTGGGCGACGAGCTTCGGGTCACCGGCACCCTGCCGATGTACCAGGCCGGCCGCAGGCTGTGCAGCCAGAATTTCAAGGGCGAGGTGCTCGACCTGTGGTTCGGGCAGAACATCAACGGGCGGTTCTGCCACTGGATCGGCTTCGACGCGCTGGAGCGCTCCCGCGCGGAGCGCGACCGCACCTTCGCGAGCCCGCACCGCCACCCGCGCTACCCGCTGATCGAGTGGGGGTGGGACCGGCCGCACCTGCTGGACTACCTGCACGGGCGCTTCGGGGTCACCTGGCCCAAGAGCTACTGCACCATGTGCCCGTTCCCGGTGAGCGCCGGCTCGATCAAGGCCCACATGGCCCGCGCCGCGCTCTTCCCGCGCTCCATCGCCAAGGCGCTGGTGCTGGAGTACATGGCCGAGGCGCTCAACCCGCTGTGCACCCTCTACTCCGGCTCCTCGCTGCGCCGGGAGCTGACGGCCTCCGGCAACGCCGAGGTGCTGGCGATCGCCGAGGCCGCCATGGCGGCGATGCCGTGGACGGTCTACCAGGTCCGCCGGGTCATCGAGGAGGGCCGCTCGAAAAGCTGCAAGGAGCAGCACGGCCCGCGGTGCGAGGCGTGCAGGGCGGGGAAGCCGGCGGGGCCGAGGTGCAAGGCGTGCTTGAAGCTGCCGGAGCAGCGGTGTGACTCGCCCGGGCCGCGGTGCGTGCGCAAGGGGACGACGTGGCGGTCGGTCCTCTCGCTGGCACCGATGCCGCGCGGGGAGGCGCTGGCGGTGCTGGGGTATGCGGCGCGGCTGGCCGAGACGGGGGTGTGTGGCGGCCCCGGGGGGATCGCGCGGGTGGTGACGAGGAGTCGGGAGGAGGGGGTGTTCCCGATCGTGGAGGAGTCGTACGTGGCGGCGCCGACGCTGATTGCGGACAAGGAGCGGCCGGGGTGGGCGGTCACCTGGGAGAGGGGGACGGGGTTGTACCCGTCGGCGGGGGTGTTCGGGCAGGTGCGGGAGCATCCGGTGGCGGTGGCTGCTGCGGTACGGGAGTCGTGGCGGCAGTGCGCGGTGCTGCTGGCGGGGGCGCCGTGGATGCTGGGCGCGCTCGGCGGCGGCGGGGCCGAGGAGCGGGTAGCGGCCTGAGTGCGGGGTGCGCGGCCCGTCCCGTGGCCTTTGAGCTGCGCCGTTCGGGTGGATAGAGGCTTGGCACACTCGATTCTGCACGTTCCATGTGGTAATGTTTTCCATGTCGGAAGGGCCCGGGCGGGCCCGCCCGAATCAACCCGCCTTTCACCAAGGAGCAGGCATGTCCCAGCAGAACGGCAGCACCGGCGACGACTTCCGCGAGCGCGCCATCCCCACGGTTCCCCGGCCGCGCACCAGCTCGGAGAACAGCGCCAAGGGCCGCATCCCCCGCCAGCCCGGCCCGGACTCGCGCGAGAGCTGACGGCGGGCAGGCCCGCCGCCCCGGCGGCGGCCGCCGACCATCGCCCGGAGCCGGACCACCGGCCAGCGCGACCCGGCGCCGCCGCCTACCACCGGCCCGGGCCTGCGACCCGCACCGCTTCCGCCGCAACCACCGCGCACCCACCACGAGGAACAGCCATGCCCGAGCGCACCGCCGCCGACGTCTACCGCGACGTCGAGACCCTCTACGACATCGCCCACATCGCCCGGCGCCTGGCCCGCAGGCCCGTCGCGGGTGACCGGGCCGCCCTTCGGATCCGCCTCGCTGCGGAGCGCGGCCGCGCCGCCGACGCCTTCGCCCGGCGCGTCCTGGCCCGGCCGGGCGTGCGTGAGCACGACGAGACCGCCTACGCCCTCAGCCTGCTGCGCGGCGCCGTGGCCCGGCTGACCGGCCCGGAGAACGGCCTGATGCTGCTCGCGGCCTCCGCCGCTCGCGTCGCCTGCACCCGGCCCGGCGCAGCCGTCGCCGACCTGCTGGACCTGGCCGACTGGGCCAAGGAACTCGCCCGGCAGATCGCCGTCGAGCCGCGCCCCGCCGACCTGGCGAAGGCCACCGTCCAGCTGGAGTCCCTGCGCCTGCGCGCGATGGACGCCGGGCTGAGCGCGGACGAGGCGGCGGGCACCACCGCCGTACTGGTGGAGCTGCCGCACGGCGCCCACCCGCGGCTGACGTTCTCCAACGCCATCAGCCGCCGCGGCAGCACCACCGTCTGCTTCTCGTCCGAAGAGAACGCGAAGGCCGCCGCCAAGAAGTACGCGCCATACAACAACACCAGCGTCACGGCGCGCACCTGCACGCTCGACCACCGCGGTGCCGCCTGACCCGCACGGGCCGCGCCGACGCCGCCCGACCGCCCGACGCTCCGGGGAGGCCCCCGGGGCGCCGTCAACCCGCACTCCACCCGAAGGAAGACCTGACTCCATGAGCACCACCACGACCACCCTGGCGTACCGCATCGGAGCGCCGAACAACCAATGCCGCCGCCCCGTGATCATCGGCGCGGAGGAGGAACCGCGACTGCTCGGCTACGTCTCCCGATGGCACCGCGACTGGCTGGCCGAGGACAACAACGGCCAGGTGCACAACGTGCGCCGCCCCGCCGTCGGCTCCAAGGGCCAGGACAAGGCCGCGGACTGGCTGGCCAACGAGTTCGTCAACGGCCGGATCCAGGCCGTCCCGCTGACCGACACGGTGGCCGAGGTGCCCAGCCCGTACGGCCCGGCACCGCTTCTGCACCCGCGGATGGACGAGAAGCGCAACCGGGACAGCGCCCTTGCGGCGATCGCCAGGGTCACGGAGTTCCACTGGACGCCCCTAAGCGGCTACCCCGGCTCCGACAACCTCTGGCTCCTGCGCTGCGACCTGTGCGGGGCCGTGGTCATGAAGCACTACAGCCACCTCCGCGGCCGCAACGGCAACCCGCCGAGCGCCAACCGCCACCCCGGCTGCAAGAGCGAGGCCGAGGTCCGCCAGCTGATCGCCGCCTACCAGCAGTAGCCCGTCCCCCGAACTGCCTGCGGCCCGCACCCTCGTGGTCCGGGCCGCAGAGCCGGTGCCCGCCCCGGCCAAGGACGGCCGGGCGGGCGCCGGCCGCCCCGGGGACGAAGGCCCCGTCGAGGAGCCCGGGCCGCACCGCACCGCCGGCCAGTCCGCCGGGCCCGCCCCGGTGCACCGCCTGCACCCCGCCGATCACCGGCCCAGCCCGCTCCCCGCCGGGCCCACGATGCCCAGCTGCTCGCCGACCACCACCAGAGAAGAAGGTCCCCATGATCGTCCTCGCCGTCACCGCCCTGCTCGGCGCCCTGCTGTGCCTGGCCGCCGTCCGCGCCCCCGTCGGCCGCTCCACGTCGTCGTCGACCACGACGATGACGCCGGAGAGGTCTACGTCCGCATCTACCAGGGCCGGCGCCTGGTCCATTCCGCGCGCACCCCCGGGGTCACCACCGCCGCCGCCACCAGGCCGCCGGTCCGGCTCTACCTGCTCGACTCGGGCCCTTCCGGCGACCCGCACCACCACGACTGGGCGGAGAGGGTCGGCGAGGCGGCCAGGTGCGCGCCGCGCCCGGTCCGCGCCCACCTCGCTGCCCGGGTGACGGAGTACCACCAGCCCCTCGCCGCAGGCTGCGCTCCCTACCTGGAGGCCATCACCTCGTGACAGCGGGACGGAGCCCAGCCCATTGAAGCAGGTTTTATGTGGTATTGTTCTTTATGTCGGGATGCCTGGCGGCGCCCGTCCTCAACCCGCACTCCAGCCAAAGAGACACACATGCCCTCCGCCGCCTCCGGCGACGTCCAGCAGGCCCTGGCCGCGCTGCCGCAGCTGATGATCAGCCCCCACCGGCGCAGCGACGGCGCCCAGCTGCTCACCGCCAACGTCGGCGGCCACCTGCTGCTCCACCTCAAGGACGGCATCGCCACCGTCACCGGACGCGAGTTCACCACCGCTGCCGCCGACCGCCTCGTGAACGCGCTGCTCGGCCCCGTTGACCGCTACGTCAGGGCCGACGGCACCCGATCCCCGAGCCTGGCGGACGTCGACACCAGCAGGCTGCGGTTCCCCGACGACCACGTGCAGTGCGGCATCCAGCGCGCCGACCGCACCGGCACCGTGCACCGGGCCTGCGTGTACCGGGGCCCCTCCGTCCGCCTCGCCTTCCGGCCGCTGCCGGCCGCCGAGGTCCTGCCCGCCTTGAAGGCCCTCGCGACCTGACCACCCGGCACACCTGCGGGGCCGCCCCTGCTCCCGAACGGCACCATCCCGAGCAGGCCGCGGGCCCGCAGGTCCCGGCCGCCACCATGCCGGACATCCGGCCCCCGGCCGCCGGCGCCGCACTGGAGACCATCACCACGCACTCCCCCAGATCCACGCCGAACTGGCCTGGAAAAGGCCACCACCACCACCCGCCCACCACTGAACCGCCTGCCTCGCGGCGTCGCCCGAGGCCACCCGCCCCGATCCGAGGAAGCCGATGCCTCCCGCTCACTTCGACCCCGCCCGCATCACGGCGCTCGCCCACGCCGCCCTCGACCTCGAACGCCACCCGGGCTTCCGGCACTTCACCACCGGCCTGGTGACAGGCAGAGCCGGACCGTCGGGCCACTGGACCCTGACCACCGACCACGAAGCCGCCGCGGGCGCCGTCACCACCGCACTGCACCGCCATGGGTACGCCGTCGAGCACGACCGCCCCGGCGGCAGCCGAGAAGTCACCGTCTGGCCCGTGCACGCGGCGCGGTGGTCGCCGCTGCCGGCCTTGACGCTGCACGAGGAGATCCGCGTGCACCGTGGCGTGGAACTCGGCAGCGGCACCTGGGTCCTCGACGGCCCGCTCGGCACCGTGGAGCAGCAGTACGGCTCCGGAGGGCACAACGACCTGCTGGTGCATGCTCTCCACCCCTTCGGCTTCGCGGCCCGTTGGACGGCCTGCCCCCGCCACCCGGGGGGCTGCTGGCTGCGGACGGACTGGCGCCTTCCGGTCAGGGCCCGGAGCCTGCTCACTCCCGCCCCGATCTGCGGCCGGCCGCAGCCGACCCCGCAGTTGGCCGTCCGGCTCCGGACGCTCTACCGGATGCACGTCCACGCGACGGCGCCCCTCTCCGCCCTCCCCGCTCCGTCCGGCACTCCGTCGGCGCGCTCCCTCCCTGGAAGGAACTGCTCGTGACCACGGCTGCCGCCGCCGGCCCGGATCACGCGAACGCTGCGGCGCTGGGGCTGATCGAGGCCCTCGTCCAGGAGGCCCGGAGCTGGGCCTGCGACGACGAGGAGGACAGCGCCACCCTGGACGCCCTGGACTCCGCAGACCCCGACGGCCAGCTGGACATCCTGTCTGACGCCACACTGGCGCCGCGCCACCTGGTCGCGGCCGTCGTCGAGGCGGTACGCGTGCTGGCACCGCGCCTGCTCACCTAGATGTCGGGTGGTCACCCCGGGTCAAGCCCCGGGTGACCACCCCCTGCGCCGCATCTGCCTACGCGCGTAGATCAACCACTCCCCCACCCCGCCCACAAGGCCGGCCAGGATCTCCGGTGCGCCGCCGGCCGCAGGGGACTCCGGCCCGGGCGGGCGCCGCCAGCCGGAAGAATGCGGCTCACCACACTCCATGCTGCACGTTATATGTGGTATAGTTGTTCACAACGGACGGGCCGGGCGGCTCGGCCGGATCAACCCGCTATCCAACCAAGAAGAAGGGCACACTCCCGTGTCTGCACGCACCAAGTCCAAGACCCCCGCACGCCCGGCGACGGGCATGATCGTCCGCAACTTCCGGTTCATGGAGGTCGACCCCCGCACGCTCGTGCTCGACCCCTGCAACGTCCGCACCGAGGAGAAGCTGCCCACCCAGGAGATGCTGGACTCCGTCGCCCAGGACGGCGTCGACACCCCGGTCATCGTCCGCCCCCTGACGCCCGAGCAGATCGAGAAGCTGACGGAGGAGGGCAAGCCCGCGCCGGAGTTCGGCGTCCTGGCCGGACAGCAGCGCTGGCTGTCGAGCAAGGAGGCCGTCAAGAAGGCCGAGGAGGACCACACCTCCTGGCTCGCCCTGCCCATCGTGGTGCGCGACGACCTCAAGGGAGCCGACAAGGAGGCCATCACCAGGTCCCTGGTGGAGAACACCCACCGCAAGGCCATGACCAAGCGGGACGAGGCCCAGGCGGCGGCGCAGCTCGCCGCGTTCTCCATGACCCCCACCCAGCGGAAGAAGGCCGCGCGCAGCATCGGCCTGACCGACGCGCAGTTCGCTGCCGCGAAGGGGGCCGTGGCGCTGGACGCGAAGACGTTCGACGAGGCCGCCGAGTGCGACTTCGACCTGGTCCAGACGACCCAGTACGGCACGGTCGAGCACCTGCGGGGGGCTTCGCGCCGGTTGAAGGAGGCGGCGGCGAAGGACGCGGCCGAGGGTGGCGGCTACGGCCACTGGGACCACGCCATCGCCAGCCTGCTCCAGGAGGAGGAGACCGCCCGGCTACGGAAGGAGCGTCTGGCGGCGCTGCGGGCGGACGGCGTGCCCGAGGTCGACCGGCCGTACGAGTGGCGGGGCGACAAGATGCGCCTGCTGACCGACCTGATGAGCGGCATGGGCAACCCGGTCGACCCCGAGCACCACGTCAAGGACTGCCCCGGCCGCGCCTTCTTCAACGAGTACGGTGAGGCGGTCCTGGTGTGCGCGGACTGGAAGAAGAACGGCCACCAGCTCAGCAAGAAGGCGGCCGAGAAGTCGGGTGGTCCGGCTACGGCCGAGGAGTCGCGGGCCGCCGTCCGGCTCGTCCGAAGCAACAACGAGGCATTCAAGGCCGCGACGACCGTCCGCCGGGCCGCGCTCAAGGCCGCACTCAAGGAGAAGCCGAGCGGCGCGTCGTGGGCGCTGGTCCGCCGGATCGTCTGCGACATGCCGGGCTGGTACGCCAAGTTCGTCACCAGCCCGAACCGGCGGCTCATGGCCCAGTTGCTCGGGGCTCCGGAGTCGGTCACCCGCGAGAGCGGCAAGAAGGAGGACGACGAGGACCGGATTACGGTCTGGCTGGAGCAGGCCGAGTCCCGGATGGGCGAGGCCAGCTCGGGGAAGCTGATCCTGGCCCAGATCTTCGCCGCCTTCGAGGCCCGCGTGATGAACGCGAACAAGGTGTGGGAGAAGCCGGGCGCCGCCGTGGTGCAGCTGCTGGTGTTCATGCGCGATCACCTGGCGTACAAGCTGTCCGAGATCGAGGCGGCGATGGTCGCCCTGGTCGAGGGGAGCGGCGGCGAGCCGGATGCCTCTGCGGCGCAGGCGCAGCTGACCGGGCAGGCCGACCAGGAGTCCGCTGGCGGGACCGAGGCGGCGGACGAGCTGTCCGTCGAGGTGGAGTCCGCCGTGGGCACGGAGGTCGACGGGGTGGAGCCGCTGGCCGCCGAGTCGGCGGCCGAGGTGGAGCCCGAGGCGTCAAAGGAGCAGCCCGCCGAGATGGACGAGGCGGCGCGGGAGGCGGACGTGGCGCTGGCCGCCTAGTTCCTGCTGCCGACCTTCCCTTTGCCCGGCCCGGATCGCGTTGTGCGGTCCGGGCCGGGCCCTTTGCGGTCCGCGGCCGGCTTCTGGAGCGGGCGCCGGCCGGGATCGGAGAAGACGGGATGGATCGCGGGTTCATGTTTTATGTGGTATAGTTCTTCACGTCGGGGCGTGTGCGGCAGCCCGCCCCTTTCAACCCGCTTCAACGGAGGACCCACCATGAGCGACCAGCCCAGCAACACCGTCACCGCCTGCCGAACCCGCGTCCAGGTCGACCTCGATCTGACCGTCGAGGACGGCTCTCCCGTGATCAACGCCTTCGGGGAGAGCGAGCCGCTGACGGGGATTCGACTGACCTTCGCCAACGGCCAGTTGAAGGCCGTGCGCCTGGAGACCGCCGACCCCGGCCACTGCGCCTTCGTCGACGCCCCGGAGCTGGAGCGTCCGCAGACCTGGCCCGCCTTCCTGCGGGAGGCCCTGGCCGCCCACGACCCCGGGCGGCACGAACGCGAGGCGGCCGCACTGCGCAGCACCCTGGCGGCCCTGCGCGAGGTGCTCAACAACACCGCGCTCCCCGACGAGCTGCGGGGGCAGCTGGTCCAGCTGCTGGACGGCTGAGCCACCTGCGTCCGACCCCGGGCCGCTTCACCGCATGCGGCGGCGGCCGGCCCCCTTCACCGCACCCCGGCTAGCAGTCGGCGCCACCGGTTGCAGACGCCGGCGATACGCAAGGTCCCGTCCCCGCCGCAGAGGCGGCGCGAAGGAGATTCCCATGATCAACGTCACCGCAGCCTCCCTGCGGCGCAATGACCGCATCGTGCTCCACGGCGATGAGCTGCCCTACCTCGTGGATGACGTCGTGGACATCCCGAACGGGCGGGTCCGCGTCACCTTCTCCTCCGGCGACGAAGTGGAGTACGCCGCCGAAGACGAGGTTGCGGTCGTCGACTGAACGAGGGCGGCCGCGCTCGACCCCGGTCCGCCGCCCTGCGGCGGCGGACCGCTGCCCCTTTCGACGCCCCGGCTTGGCGGCCGGCGGCGTCTCAACCCGCTCTTCACCCGCAGAGGACTTCATGGCACCCGTCTTCCGCCACGACCGCGATCTCGACTTCACCGACCTGTTCTGCGGAGGAGGCGGCACGACCACCGGCTTCACCGAGTCGGGGTACACCTGCCGCCTGGCCGCCAATCACGACCCGGTGTCGATCCGCACCCACGTCGCGAACCACCCGACGGTCGAGCACCGGCGCATCGACATCAGCAACACCAACAAGCGCAGCATGCCGCGCACCCGGATCCTGGCCGGCTCCCCGATCTGCACCGAGATCGCGCTCGCCGGGGGTCGCAAGCGCACCCGCGGCCAGCTGGAGCTCGACCTCCAGGTCGAGGGCGACGAGGGCCGCGCCAAGCCGGAGACCTGGGAGCGCACCCGGGCCACCGCGCTCGACATGATCGCGTGGGCGGAGGTGCACAGGCCCGACGCCGTGTTCGTGGAGAACGTGGTCGAGTTCGCCACCGACTGGGAGCTGTTCGACTGGTGGCTCAAGGGGTGGCACCGTCTCGGCTACCGACACCAGATCGTCTGCGCCTCCTCCGCCCACCTCGGCGACGACTCCAACGTCCTGGCTCCCCAGCTGCGCGACCGGATCTACATCGTGTTCACCCGGACGGCGACCCCGAAGCCGAACCTGGAGGTCCGGCCGGCGGCCGACTGCCGGGAGTGCGGCCCAGTGCGCGCCCGCCAGGTGTGGAACAACCCGAGGGGCCGCAAGATCGGCAAGTGGGGCGAGCAGTACAACTACCGGTGCCCCAACCGCAGGTGCGGCCACCAGCTGCTCATCCCGCACGTCCGCGCCGTCGCGGAGGTCATCGACTGGAACCTGCTGGGCCGGCGGGTCGGCGACGGGAAGCCGCGGCACAAGGTGTTCAAGCCGTACGCGGCCTCGACCCGGGCCCGGATCGCGGTCGGGCTCCAGCGGTTCGGGGCGGACCCGCACATCGCGATGCTGCGCAACAACAGCACCGCCGTATCCATCCGCGGGGCGGTTCCCGTCCTCGCCGCCCAGGGCCGCCACCACGCGCTGATCATCCCCAACGGGCGCAAGAACGCCCCCCGTACGACGGCGGAGCCGCTCACCACGCTGGCGACCAAGCCGCACCACTCCCTGGTGTGGCCGGCGCCGGAGGTGGACGACTGCCTGATCCGGATGCTGACGTCCGACGAGATGAAGCAGATCCAGCGGTTCTCACCGGAGTACATCGTCCACGGGAACCTGGAGGAGCGGACGTTGCAGATCGGCAACGCCGTCTCGGTAAACGCGGCCCGCTGGTTCGCCGAGCGGATCCGGGCGGCACTGACCAGGTTCGACCTGGCCGTCTGATCCCCCGGGCCGCCGCCGGCAAACACGCGGCGGCGGCCTGGGCCAGGGACTCCGAGGCACACACCAATCCCCATGGGCGTGTTCTATGTGGTATCGTTTTTCATGTCGGCAGGTCGGGCGGCCTGCCCCTCAACCCGCTCCCGCAAGGAGGACCGCACCGTGTCCGTTCTGATCACACCCCCGGACAAGCTGATCCGCACCCACGCGCTGGCCCAGTCCCTGCACATCGACCACGACGGCCAGAGCCGCGACCCGTTCGTGGCTGCCGCCATCACCCGCGCTTTCACGGCGCTCCACCAGGCCCAGGTGAACGCCTGGAACCTCCACCTCCCCGACGGCGCCCCGACCCGAGCCGCCGTCTCCGAGCTCGACCTCGACCAGCGGTGGCCCGAGGAGGACCAGTACTTCCGCTTCGGCGACAACCGGATGCTGCTCCACAGCTTCATCAGCGAGCTCGGCTGGGCGATCTACAACGCCGACGGTCTGCTCCCCACCCGCAACGAGTTGGACCTCTATCTGCACTGCGACCGGCCGGCGCTGCTCGTCCTGGCGGGCGTCCTGCGCCTGTGACCCCGCCGTGGTGGCGACGCTCGCGCGTCGGCACCACCTCTTGCCCGGCTGGACGGCGGTGGCCCGCCGTCCAGCCCTCAACCCGCTTCCCCGCGCCCCCGCCTGGAGAGCCCCATGCCCACCGCAACCGTCACCCCGCCCGTCGCCAAGCCCGACGCGGCGCCCGAGGTCCCGGCCAGCTTGCTCAGCCACGTCGACGTGCGCCCGTACAGCCCGTCCCTGCTGGTCCTGCTCGCCACGTTCCCCCGCGCCAACGGCGTCACCGAGCACCTGGCCCTCGCCACCCCGGCCGCCCCGTACGGCAACACGCCCTGGCAGAGCGCCGCGATCGCGCTGTACCTCGCCGCCGTGCGCGCCGGCCGGGAGCAGCTGTCGGCGGCCGCACTGCGCGACTTCCTGCATCCCGACCGCCGTACCCAGGACGGTCAACCGCACCCGGCCCGGCTGCCGTTCCACGGCGCGGCCGCCGAGTACCCGCTCAACGTTCTCCACGACCGCCGGATCGCCTGCGTGCTGTCCGTCGTGGTCGGCGGCCTGGATGAGAACGGGTGGCCGGAGGCGGAGCTGTTCGTCTGGGAGCGGGAGGAGGGCATGCGCGGCAAGTCGTGCGGGTTCAACCGCACGATGCGCCGCCGGGGTGCCGCCGCAGTCGTGGCGTTCGCCCACGAGGAGATGGAGGGCGAGTACGGCCGCCTGGCAGCCCGCGTCCGGCAGCTGGGCGAGAGGGCGGGAGCGGTCGGCCTGGCGCGGGAGGCCGAGCTCGCCGGCCTGGTCGCGAAGGCCTGCGGGGGAGCCCGCGCTACGGCTCGGGCCGACACCGAAGCTCGCATCGAGCAGGCCCGGCAGAAGACCCAGAAGACCGGGGCGGGCAAGGTCCGCAAGGCGATGCGGCTGCCGCTGGGCGCCCCCGAGCTCGGCGAGCAGGTCGAGGTCGCCCCCGCCGTCGAGATGGTCACCGGGACGGTCGTCCGGCCGGTGGAGTTCCAGGAAGTGAAGGGCCATCCGGTGGCCCGGATGCACATCTCCGTGGACCAGCAGGGGCCACCGCGCTCCGGGGCGTCGCTGCCGGAGCTGCTGATCTGCTCGCTGGAGGGCACGACGGCACAGGCCGCCCACCGCGCGCTGCGCCCGGGCAGCCAGGTGGTGATCGCCGGACGCCGCCGGGTGCGGACCTACAGGGGGAGCGACAACATCCCGAGGTCCGCTGTCTCCTTGCAGGTCGAGCGCATCGGCCTCGACATCACCCAGATCTGACGCTCCCCTGGCGGCCGCGCGGCGGCCGCCGGAACGGAGCACCCTCGCGCCCGGGCGGCGCGGCTACCCAACCGAATCAGCAACGAACGAAGGAGGACCAGGTGCGCATCCGTGCCATCCACCCCTGCGGTTGCGGCTGCAACTGCTGCGGCAACCACACCGATGGGGACACCCGGCCGCTCGACCGGGCCCGCCCCAAGCACGTCATCCGCATGCTCACCGGCAAGATCCAGAACCAGAGCGGCGCCTACCTGCTCCTGGACGCCCGGGTCGCGATCGTCCCCGACGGCGACGGGCGCCCCGCCGGCGTCCTGTCGGTGACGGCCACCGCGCTCGACGCCGCCGACGACCCGCTCCCCGGCTGCCACTGGGACCTCGGAGCCGGCGCCCTCCCGGCGCTGGCGCCGCACCTCCGGTGACCAACGACCGTGACCTCCGCGCGCCTCGGGGGTCACGGCCGGCATCCGCAGGCACACTCGGCCTGCGCACCCGCCCGGCCTGCCCCACCGGCATCGGCCCGGGCCACCACCCACCGGCGGTTTCGTCGACGAAAACGCCGGCCGCCTGCACCCCGCTCGACCGCACCGTACGGGCCACCACATCACGGGCCCGTCGGGCCGCACACCAAGGAGAATCCCCATGACACACGCAACCCGACCGATACTGACCGAGGCCGCGGTCCAGGCCATCCTCACCGACGCCGGCTGGATCCTGGCCACCGACGAGCACGGCAAGGTCTGCGACGTCGACGACCTGGCCCACGCAGGCGATTTCAGCACCCAAGCCCAGGACCCAACGCCCGACGGCAACTGCGCCAAGGTCCTGCTCCTGTGCCGGACCCCGGACTGCGTACCGGTGCTGACGGAGATGAACGCTCACCTGCTCCAGGCCGGTTTCGGCAGCCGGCCCTCCGATGACGGCATGGAGTTCCTGCTGATCCTGCCGCGGCCCGACGGCGGCCGCCGCCGGTGACCGTCCTGGCGAATGCCCTGGTCGGCATGTCGACCGAGAACGCCACCTGGCTACGGCGAAACCGGAGCCGGGGGCCGGCCGGGCCGCCCCGAGGGTGCGCCGCGGAGCCCGGCTACCCGCCGCATGTTTTATGTAGTATCGTTCCTCGCGTCGCAGGGTCGGGTGCCGGCCCCCCAACCATCATGAAACGGAGGCCCGCGATGATCCCCGCCGGCCGCAAGTACGTCACCACCGAGGGGGCCGCCAAGATTCTCGGCGTTGCCTTCTCCAGCTTCCAGAGCCGGCGGCAGTGGGAGAAGCTCCCTGTCAGCGTGAAGAGCTTCTCCCGCGTCGACCCTGAGGCCAAGCGGCCGCTTCGCATCTGGGACGAGGAGCAGATGCAGGCCTACGCCAACCAGCGCGAGCTCCCCCTCGATCAGCAGGACATCCCGGTGCTCCCGCTGGACCCGCAGAACAACCCTGCGGACGAGCGCGACGGGGACCTCCTCGACTGGGTCGAGGCCTGGGAGTCGATGCCCGCGGACAACCGCCCCGACAAGGACGCCTGGGCGGACTACGTCAAGAAGCCGGCGGCCGGGTCGGCGGTGAAGAAGGTGCGGACGAAGGGGCCGGAGTGGAAGACCGAGATCAACGGAGTCCGGTACTGGGAGCGCGGCACGGTGCGGACCTGGAACGAGGACCGCCCGAAGGGCCACGGGGCGGCACGTACCGGCGGTCGCAAGACCGGCTCCCTCAACCAGGTGGCTGCCATCCGCAAGGACGCCGTTGAGCGGGTGGCCCGTACGGCAGAGCTCCTCGCGGCCGCGCCCACGGACACGCCGGCGGCCGTCGTCGTCCGCCGGCTGGTTGAGGAGTTCGGGTTCACGACGCGCACCGGCGAGCGCCTGGTGAAGGACACCCAGATGGGCCTCGCCGAGCGCGACAAGGTGGCCGCCGTGCAGCAGGAGCTCTGGGACGAGCCGCGGGAGCGCGTCGTCAAGGTCCTCGCCGAGGGCCTCGGCCTTCCGCCAGCCGTCGCGGCCTACGTGCTCGACGACGTCCTGGCCCAGCAGGCCCAGGGTCGGCCGCGGACCAAGCAGAAGTAGCTCGGCATCAAGGTGCCGGATTCCTTGACGCCGCGTCTGATCTGGGGCGCAGCGGAGCATCAAGGTATTGGCTGATCCCTTGATGGCGCCTGCGAGGCCGAGTTGTTACGCCGCGGAGCCCGGGCGTCAAGGGATCCGTCAAGGTGTGCGGGGTTGGCTTGGCCGGCACCAGAGAGCACTGATGAAGGAGACCCTGATGACGGTGGCCGTCCCCACGAAGCGCCGTAAGCGCCGGCACGACGGTGCGGCGTTCGACCGTGCGGCCCTGGCCGCGCTCTACCAGCACCGGCTCGCGACCAGCGGCCAGTTGTACGAGCTGCTCGGTCCTTTCACCAGTGGCGAGGAGGAGAGCGAGCAGGAGGACCACAACTTCCCGGCCGCCCGCATGCGGAAGCTGCGGGACGACGGCTTGGTCGACCATGCGACCCGCTACTTCCCGGGCCGCACCCGCATCTGGTTCCTGACCGAAGCCGGCCGCGCCCTGGCGGGCAGCTTTCCCGAGCTGCTGGACCGGGTCAGCCCGCCGCAGTCGATGACCGACACCGGTGCGCAGCTGCTGGCTCCCCACACGCTCGACGTCCTGCGGACGCACCTGGCGTTCCTGCGGGATGCCCGGCGGCGGGGCGACGAGTACGGGCCGCTCGACTGGGCGCCGGAGGTGTTCCACCGGCTTTCGGACCGTTCGGCCGACGCGATCCGGGCCGATGCCTTGATGCGGTACACCGTGCACTCCCCGGAGGGCCGGGCGCACCTGCGGGCGTTCGTCGAGCTCGACCGCTCCACCATGAGCAGCGAGAAGCTCAGCTCGAAGCTGACGTCGTACGCGCGGTACTTCGAGTACACCCCGGTCCCGCTCCACCTTCGCGGGACCACGGAGGCGCAGGGGGCCTTGCCGGCCTGGCAGGACTTCTACCCGCGGTTTCCCAGGGTCTTGTTCGTGCTGACGCCGGGGTCCGAGAGGACCTCGGAGACAACGCTGCGCAACCGGATCGAGGACCTCCAGGTCGCCGCCGCCGACAGCCCGCGGGTGGTCAACTTCCTGCGGCACGTCCCCGCCGGGGCGGCCACCCTCCAGGACATTGAGGCGCACGGGGCCACCGGGAAGGTGTGGAGCTCTCTCGCCGATCCGGACCGGCCCGCGTGCGGCTGGACCGAGCTGTAGCACCGGATACCGCTGTCAGTGCCGAGGACCCGGCGGCGGGGCTCACCACCGGGTGTCCCGGCTCCTCCCTGACTGAGAAGGACGGAACGATGACCTTGCAAAACAGCGGGCCGCTGGAGCAGACCACGCTGACGGCCAGCTACCGGGCCGTGCACGACGAGGCTGAGATCCACCTGCTGGTCAACGGCGGCGGCACGCCGCAGACCGACGCGGACATGGCCCAGGCGGCGGACGTGGCCCGGACCTTGTGACGCGCATGCTGCCCGGACCGCCCGTGCGGCGCGGCACGGCAGTGCAGTACCTACCGATCTGACGAGGAGAATCGACAGCATGGCCAGCGCGCTTCTGATCAACCCCGACTCCACGGTCGAGCCGATCGACCTGCCGGACGAGCCCGGCCTGCGCAGCAAGGCGATCGCGACGCGCCTGAGCGGCAGCCCCGACCCGGGGAACTATCACCGCCGGGCGCTGATGTGGGTGCACGGCAACGGCGCGAACGAGGGGTTGCCGCCGAACCTGACAGCCACCGCGCTGGCCAGCGCCTGGCGAGGACTCGACATCGGCTCTTCCTACTTCCTGTACGGCAGCGTCATCGTCACCGGCGCCGAGTACGGCGACGTCGCCCCGCTTGAGGAAGACCTGGCCGGCCAGGCGCAGGCCGTCGCCGAGGCGGTCGTCGCGCGCCGGACGGCTTGGCAGACCGAGCAGCCGGCGTCCAACGAAGCCGCCTGGGCCGAGATCCTCCAGTGCGCCTTCCGGGCAGTGCGGCCGGGAGGCAGCGCGGAGTAGCTGCGCCGGACACGCGCTGGGCCCGGGGGCTCCCCAATTGGGGAGCCCCCGCTGGTCTTCCCAGCCGGAGGCCTGGCGCGTTGCGGAAGCGGCTTTGCCCGCCCAGCAGGCCGACGGGGCGCCCACCGAACACGG
>NZ_JBHZCY010000154.1:0-21305 GCF_042786665.1 Kitasatospora sp. NPDC059146
CTACCGATGGCGCCCGTTCCGCGATGCCCACTGTCAGCCATGCGGGCAGGGACAGCCACAGCCACAGGGTGGATGCCCAGAGCATGGCGGCGGCGTCGACGGGCAGAAGATGCCGCCCAGGCCGCAGCCGGTGTCCGTCGGCTTCGGCTTGTGGGTCTGGGTCGGCGGCGCGGTCGGCGGGCAGTCGACGGTCGGCACGCAGCCGCTGCCCTGGGTGGGCTGCGGGGGCTGCGGCTGGTTGGGCTGCTGGGTCGGCTGCTGGGTCTCCACCGTGGTCGGCGGGGTGGTGGTCGGGGTCTGGGAGGGCGTCATGGTGGCCGTGGACGGCGCGCCGGAGGAGTCCACCTCGGTGCCGACCGGCTGCGGGGTCGGGAAGTCCACCTTCTTCTCGTTGGCCAGGGCGGCCTTCATGTACCGGGTGAAGATGTCGGTGGGGATGTCACCACCGTGGATGGACTCCTTGCCGCCGGTGCCGTTGAGGGACTCCCGGTCGTGCTTGTTCGGGTCCTCGCGCCACATCGCGACGCTGGTCACCAGCTGCGGGGTGTAGCCGACCCACCAGGCCGACTTGTTCTGGTCGGTGGTACCGGTCTTGCCGGCCACCGGGCGGCCCAGGGTGTTGGTCTTGGTACCGGTACCGTTCTTGGCCACGTTCACCAGCACGTCGGTGACGTTGTCCGCGACGGCCGGCTCCAGCGCGACCTTGGCGTCCTTCTTGCCGAAGCCCGGGCGCTCCTTGCCGTCCACCTCGACCTTGGTGACCGAGTAGGGCTCGGCCTCCTTGCCGCTGGCGGCCAGGGTGCCGTAGCCGGTGGCCATCCGGATCGGGCTGATGGTCGAGGTGCCGAGCGGGAAGGTCGCGGTCTTCGGGTCGGCCAGGCTCTCCCGCTTGATGCCCATCTGCACGGCCATGTCGGCCACGGCGGGGCCGCCGACGTCCTGGTTGAGCTGGACGAAGGGCACGTTGTACGAGAACTGCATGGCCTGCCGCAGCGAGACGTAGCCGCGCTTGCCGGCGTCCTCGTTCTTCTGCCGGTAGGGCTTGCCGTCGTCGCCGATCACCAGCGAGCCGTCGGGCTTGCGGATCTCGGACATGTCGTCGGCCAGGTAGCGGCTGTCCGCGTTGATCCGCTTCGGCTTGCCGTCGGTGTCCTTCGCGGTCTGCACACCGGTCTGCATCGCGGTGGCCAGGACGAAGGGCTTGAAGGTCGAGCCGACCTGGACACCGCCGGCGTTGGCGTTGTTGTCGAAGTGGCCGTTCTCCACGCCGTCGCCGCCGTAGATGGCGACCATCGCGCCGTCCCCGGGCTTGATGCTGGCGGCGCCGAACTGGACGAAGGTGTCGTTGTTGGGCCGCTTCTGCGGGTCGAGGTTCTCGCCCTTGACGTCGTCGACGGCCTTCTTGAGGGCGTCGACCTTGTCCTTCTCGAAGGTGGTGTAGATCTTCAGGCCACCCTTGTCGAGCATCTGCTGGGTGATCGACTTGTCGGTGGTCGTCACGTACTGGTTGGCGGTGTCGACCAGGTAGCTGATCTCACCGTTCATGTTGGAGCTGGCCTTCAACGCGATCGGCTCGGGGAAGGTGGTGCACTTCGCCCGCTCCTCCGGAGTGGCGTTGTGGGTGGTCACCATCCGGTCCAGGATCCACTTCCAGCGCTCCACCGCGCGGTCGTGGTTGGCCGGCTTGGAGGGGTCGTAGTAGTTGGCACCCTTCAACAGCCCGGCCAGCATGGCACTCTGGCAGAGGTTCAGGTCCTTGGCGTTGACCCCGTAGTACGCCTGCGCCGCGGCCTGGGCGCCGTTGGCGTTGCGGCCGAACCAGCTGGTGTTGAGGTACCCCTTGAGGATGTCCTCCTTGCTGGTCTGCTGGTTGAGCTTGAGCGTGATGAAGAATTCCCTCAGCTTGCGGCTGATGGTCTGTTCCTGGCTCAGGTAGGCGTTCTTGACGTACTGCTGGGTGATCGTCGAGGCGCCCTGGGTCTCGCCGCCCTTCGCCATGTTGTAGACGGCGCGCAGCATGCCCTTGGGGTCGATGCCGCTGTCGGTGCGGAAGGTCTCGTTCTCCGCCGAGATGACGGCGTTCTGCAGGGTGGGGTTGATGTCGTTGAGCTCGACGATCTGACGGTTGGTCTCGCCCTTGCGGGTCATCTCCGAACCGTCGGCCCAGTAGTAGATGGTGTTCTGGTCCTTCACCAGGTCCTTGAGCTGGGGCACCGTCGTGGTCTGGTACAGGTAGAACACGACGCCCACGCAGGCGGCGAAGCACACCAGGAAGACGCTGGAGACCAGCTTCCAGGACGGCAGCCAGCGCCGGAAGCCGGTCTTGCCGAACCGCGGGTAGTCGATGAAGCGCTTCTTGCCGGGGCCGGCCGCAGCGGCGGCGGAGGCGGCGGCGGCACCGCGCCGGCCACCGCCCTTCCCCTTCTTCTGGGAGGCCTTGCGCATCTCGGCGCGGCCCATCCGGGGTTGCTGAGCAGTCTCCCGGACACCGGGCGGACGCCGACGGCCGACGCCTTCCGAGCCCAGTTCGTCGGGGCCGGGGCCGCCCCGACGGCCGCCGCCTCCCGGCGGCTGCTGCCCGTCACCGCCCGAATTGGGCGTCCTTCGCCGTCGCTCGCTCATGTTTCCAGCCGCTCCTCGCCAGGCCCGGTCGGCCTGAAGGCAGGGTTCCTGTCCGATGCCCGGACCGCCCTAACCCCGGAGGTTGGTCCTCGTGCACACGCGACAGCGTACGCAGCGGGAAAACCTTCCTAATCGGGCATCAGGTGCCAATGCCCGCAAAACGGCAGCAGATCATTACACGGCCGTTGCCAACCCCACCCGCGCGTCGGCTTGTGATCACATTCACGCGTGCCCCCCTTGCTCGTTCCGGGGGTCGGGTTTACTGTTCTCGATATATCGAGCCGATACATCGAAGCGGTATACCGCCGAGGGAACGGCCGGAGCGAGGGTCGAGAGGGAGGAGGACGACGGCAGTGGGCAGGCGCTCAGGAGTGCTGGAGTTCGCCGTTCTCGGGCTGCTCCACGACGCCCCGATGCACGGCTACGAACTGCGCAAACGGCTCAACATCCTGCTCGGGGCACTGCGGGCGCTCTCCTACGGAACGCTCTACCCGTGCTTGAAGAGCCTGGTCGCCCAGGGCTTCCTGGTCGAGGACAACCCGGACGTCGAGTACGTCCCGGCCACCGCGCTCAACGGCAAGCGGTCGAAGATCGTCTACCGGCTCTCCCCCGAGGGCAAGCAGCGCTTCGAGGAGCTGCTCGCCGACTCCGGCCCGGAGGCCTGGGAGGACGAGCGCTTCGGCGTCCACTTCGCCTTCTTCGGTCAGACCGACCGGGCCGTCCGGATGCGCGTCCTGGAGGGCCGCCGCAGCCGGCTGGAGGAGCGCCTGGAGCGGATGCGCAACTCGCTGGCCCGCGCCCGCGAACGGTTCGACGACTACACCGTCGAACTCCAGCGGCACGGCCTGGAGTCGGTGGAACGCGAGGTCCGGTGGCTCAACGAGCTGATCGAGACCGAGCGGGCCAACCGCACCGGCCGGACCGGGCCCGCCACCGGGACCGCCGGAACCACCGCCGTACCCCACACGACTTCGGACGGCCGTGGCCAGGAGACCGGGTCCTCCGACCCGTCCGGGCCACCGTACGACCGCCCGGGGCGCTCCGCCCAGGAGCGCTGACGCCGCGTCAGCCCTGTGCCGCGCGGCAGGAGTGGGCGCCTCGCGCCCGTACAAGCAGTCATTCGAAGAAGCAGGACGAGTGCCGTCTGTTCCGACGGCCCTCATGAGATCAGAGGGAGCAACCGGAATGGGTTCGGTTCGCGTAGCCATCGTGGGCGTGGGCAACTGCGCCGCGTCGCTGGTGCAGGGTGTCGAGTACTACAAGGACGCCGACCCGGCCGGCAGGGTCCCCGGGCTGATGCACGTCCAGTTCGGTGACTACCACGTCCGTGACGTGGAGTTCGTCGCCGCCTTCGACGTCGACGCCAAGAAGGTCGGCTTCGACCTGGCCGACGCCATCGGCAGCAGCGAGAACAACACCATCAAGATCTGCGACGTCCCGCCGACCGGCGTGACCGTCCAGCGCGGCCACACCCTCGACGGTCTGGGCAAGTACTACCTGGAGACCATCGAGGAGTCGGACGAGGCCCCGGTCGACGTCGTCCAGATCCTCAAGGACCAGCAGGTCGACGTCCTGGTCTGCTACCTGCCCGTCGGCTCCGAGAAGGCCGCCAAGTTCTACGCCCAGTGCGCCATCGACGCCAAGGTCGCCTTCGTGAACGCCCTGCCGGTGTTCATCGCGGGCACCAAGGAGTGGGCGGACAAGTTCACCGAGGCCGGCGTGCCGATCGTCGGTGACGACATCAAGTCCCAGGTCGGCGCGACCATCACGCACCGCGTGATGGCCAAGCTGTTCGAGGACCGCGGTGTCATCCTCGAGCGCACCATGCAGCTGAACGTCGGCGGCAACATGGACTTCAAGAACATGCTCGAGCGCGAGCGCCTGGAGTCCAAGAAGATCTCCAAGACCCAGGCCGTCACCTCGCAGATCCGCGACCGCGAGCTGGGCGCCAAGAACGTCCACATCGGTCCCTCGGACTACGTGGCCTGGCTGGACGACCGCAAGTGGGCCTACGTCCGCCTGGAGGGTCGCGCGTTCGGCGACGTCCCGCTGAACCTGGAGTACAAGCTCGAGGTCTGGGACTCCCCGAACTCGGCCGGTGTCATCATCGACGCCGTCCGCGCCGCGAAGATCGCCAAGGACCGCGGCATCGGCGGCCCGATCCTGTCGGCGTCCTCGTACTTCATGAAGTCCCCGCCGGTCCAGTACTTCGACGACGAGGCCAAGGAGAACGTCGAGAAGTTCATCCGCGGCGAGGTCGAGCGCTGAGCTCGGCCCGGTTCGCGACCGTAGGACACCGGGCGCCGAGCTGACCGCTCGTAACGCGCCAGAAGGGCTCACGATCATCCGGTCGTGAGCCCTTCACGTGCGCGCAGCGAATGTTTCACGTGAAACGGTGCCCGGTTCCGTGGCACCCTGGGCGGGTGGCGATCACCGAGAACGGCAGCACCCACCAGTCCGCGCACCGCGCCACGCTCCTCGGTCTGCTCCGCGGCCGGGACTTCCGCCGGCTGCTCACCGCCCGGGTGCTCTCCCAGCTCTCGGACGGCGTCTTCCAGGTCTCGCTCGCCGCCTACGTGGTCTTCTCCCCCGAGAAGCAGTCCTCCCCCGCCGACATCGCCTCGGTGCTGGCCGTGATGCTGCTGCCGTTCTCGGTGATCGGCCCGTTCGCCGGGGTGCTGCTGGACCGCTGGCGCCGGCGCCAGGTGCTCTACTTCGGCAACCTGGCCCGCTTCGGGCTGGGCCTGGGCACCGGCGCGCTGCTCCTGGCCGAGGCACCGACCTGGCTGTTCTTCGCCTCGGCCCTGCTGGTCACCGCGCTCAACCGGTTCATCCTGGCCGGACTCTCGGCCGCGCTGCCCCGGGTGGTCGAGCAGGACCGGCTGGTCACCGCCAACGCCCTCTCCCCCACCCTCGGGACCGTCGCCGCCGCCCTGGGCGGGGGCGTCGGCTTCCTGCTGCACCAGCTGATGGCCCCCGGGCCGAAGGCGGACGCCGCACTGGTCACCGTCGCCTCGCTGCTCTACCTCTCGGCCGCGCTGGCCGCCCGCCGGATGGACCGCGACCTGCTCGGCCCGGACCAGCACGGCGAGCGCCCCGCGCTCGGCCAGGCACTCGTGGGGGCCGCCGTCGGGCTCGGCTCCGCCGTCCGCCACCTGGTGCGGGACTGCCGCCCGGCCGTGCACGCGCTGGCCGCCGTCACGGCGGCCCGGTTCTGCTACGGCGTGCTGATCGTGGTCGTGGTGATGCTCGCCCGCTACACCTTCAACGCCCCGACCGACAGCGCGGCCGGGCTGGCCACCCTCGGCCAGGCGGTCGGGCTGTCGGCCGCCGGGTTCTTCGTCGCCGCGGTGGTCAGCCCCTGGTGCACCCGTCGGCTCGGCCTGGCCGGCTGGATGACGGTCTGCCTGCTCGCCCCGGTGGTCTTCGTCCCCGCGCTGGGCCTGTTCTTCGCCCCGGTGCCCACCCTGGCCGCCGCGCTGCTGCTCGGGGTGGTCACCCAGGGCACCAAGATCTGCGCCGACACCGTGGTGCAGGAGTCGGTCGAGGACGAGTTCCGCGGCCGGGTGTTCGCCGTCTACGACGTGCTGTTCAACGTCGCCTTCGTGGCCGCCGCCCTGGTGACGGCCCTGGTGCTGCCGCTGTCCGGCCGCTCGGTCACGGTGGTGGCCGGGGTGGCCGTGGTGTACGGGCTGACCGCGGTGTTCTACCTGCGGGCCGCCCGGCGGTCCGGCCCCCTGCCCGGCGAGGCCCACTGACACCGCGCGGTACCGGAATCGCAACCGGTTCGTCCCGGACTCCGGTTGCGGCCACCGGACCGATTGCGTCCGACCCGGTCGCTAAGGTACGTAAACCTGTCGGAAGGACAGCACTCTGTCTCGGGGGACGAACTGATGAGCACACCGACCGGACCGTACGGGCCGCCGCCACCCGCGGCACCGGGCTTCGGTCCGCCCCCACCCGGCTACGCCCAGGCGCCGTACGGCGGGCCACCCGCCCAGCAGCCGTACGCCCCGGGCCCGTACGGCGGCCCGCCGCCGAGCCCCCAACCCCCGTACGGCCAACCCCCGTACCCCCAGCCGCCCCACGGGCAGGCGCCGTACGGGCCGCAGCCGCCCGCCGGGCCGTACGGCTACCCGCAGCCCGGTGCGGCCGCCGCGGCGCCGCCCGCCAAGCGCGGTGCCCGCGCCAAGCTGCGGATCGCCGGGGCGGTCGGCGGCTGCGTGGTGCTCGCGGGCGCGTACTTCTTCAGCAGCCCGAACGTCAGCAGCGCCAAGCCCGGGGACTGCGTCCGGGTGAGCGGCTCCCGTGACGTCGGGATCGTCAAGTGCACTGATTCCCAGGCGAATTACAAGGTGCTGTCGAAGTTCACCGGCACCACCGACGTGACCCGCTGCCGGCAGACCCCGCAGACCACCAGCGCCGTCTCGGGCAAGAGCGGCCGCCGCTGGAACAAGACGCGGTACGTGCTCTGCCTCGGCCCCCTGACCCCCACCACCGGCTACCCGCCGGTGAAGAAGTCCTGACCCTTCCACCACGTCCTTGTTCCGGGGGGATCCCTTGTCCGCTCCGCCTCCGCCCCAGATGCCCTACGGCCCGCCACCCGGTGACGGCAACCCGTACGCCGGCGGCCCGTACGGCGCCCCGCCACCGCCGCCCCCGCCGGGGTACGGCTACCCGAGCGCCCCGCCCCCGCCGGAGCAGCCGTACGGCGCCCAGCCGCCCGGCTACGGCTACGGCTACCCGCCGCCGGCCCCGATGGACGGGGAGCACTGCCGCTTCTGCGGCGGCTTCCCGGCCGTGCGCGCCACCGTCCGCGGCCACCAGGGCCTGCTGATCGCGTTCCGGATGCTGCGGATGCACGGCCCGTTCTGCCGCACCTGCGGCACGGCCACCGTGCGCGACATGTCCGCCAGGACGCTGGTCCAGGGCTGGTGGAGCTGGATCTCGCCGATCCTGACCGTGATCACCCTGCTGATGAACCTCGGCGCCCACAACCGGATCAAGCGGCTGCCGCCGCCCATGCCGGGCACCCACGGCCCGCAGCTGGACCCGGGCGCCCCGCTGGGCAGCCGTCCGCACGTCGCCATGCTGCTGGTGCCGGTCTCCCTGCTGGTCACCGGGGTCCTGCTGGCCACCGGCGTGATCGGGCCGAAGCAGGACTCCGGCCCCGTCGCGGGGCCGACGACGACCAGCACGGTCACCTTCTCGCCGTCGCCGCGTCCCACCTTCAGCTACACCCCGCCGCCGCCGCTCCCGGTGCCCAGCTTCTCCCTGCCGAGCATCACCCTGCCGCCGCCCGCGACCCCGGCGGCCAAGGACGACGTCGACAGCGCGGGCATCGGCGACTGCCTGCGCAACGAGAACTCCAGCAACGCGACCGCGGACGACCACCCGAAGATCACCGTGCTGCCCTGCACCGACCCCAAGGCCCAGTACAAGGTGGTCTACAAGTACTTCGCCACCTCGGACGAGAAGGCCTGCGAGAAGCAGCCGAAGTCGGACAGCACCTACACCCGCACCTACACCAAGCTCCCCGCGCTGAACTACGTGCTCTGCCTCAAGCACATCAACGGCTGACCGGACGCGAACGCGGCGGTCACCGTCCCCTCCGGGACGGTGGCCGCCGCGCGGTGCGTCCGGGGCGTCGCCCGGGTCAGCCCTGCTGCTGCTCGGCCCACCAGGCCCGCAGCGCCGCGACCGCCTCGTCGGGCTCCATCGGGCCGTGCTCCAGCCGCAGTTCGAGCATGTGCTTGTACGCCTTGCCGACCAGCGGGCCGGGCCGCAGCCCGAGCAGCTCCATGATCTGGTTGCCGTCCAGGGCGGGGCGGACGGCGTCCAGCTCCTCCCGGGCCTGCAGTTCGGAGATCCGCTCCTCCAGGCCGTCGTAGGTGCGCGAGAGCGCGGCCGCCTTCTTCTTGTTGCGGGTGGTGCAGTCGGAGCGGGTCAGCTTGTGCAGGCGCTCCAGCAGCGGCCCGGCGTCGGTGACGTAGCGGCGCACCGCGGAGTCGGTCCACTCGCCGCCGCCGTAGCCGTGGAAGCGCAGGTGCAGCTCGACCAGGCGCGAGACGTCCTCGGTCAGCTCCTTGGAGTACTTGAGCTCCCGCATCCGCTTGCGGGTCATCTTGGCGCCGACCACCTCGTGGTGGTGGAAGGAGACCCGGCCGTCCGACTCGAAGCGGCGGGTGCGCGGCTTGCCGATGTCGTGCAGCAGCGCGGCCAGCCGCAGGCTGAGGTCCGGGCCGTCCTGCTCCAGGTCGATGGCCTGCTCCAGGACGGTCAGCGAGTGCTCGTAGACGTCCTTGTGCCGGTGGTGCTCGTCGCTCTCCAGCTGCAGCGCGGGCAGCTCCGGCAGCACGTGCCCGGCCAGGCCGGTGTCGACCAGCAGCCGCAGGCCCTTCACCGGGTGCGCGGCGAGCAGCAGCTTGTTCAGCTCGGCCTGCACCCGCTCCGCCGAGACGATGGTGATCCGCTCGGCCATCGCGGTCATCGCGGCGACCACCTCGGGCGCCGGGTCGAAGTCCAGCTGGGCCGCGAAGCGGGCGGCCCGCATCATCCGCAGCGGATCGTCGGAGAAGGACTCCTCGGGGGTGGCGGGGGTGCGCAGCACCCGGGCCTCCAGGTCCTCCAGGCCGTGGTGCGGGTCGACGAAGCCGCGGCCGGGCAGGTCGACGGCCATCGCGTTGACCGTGAAGTCGCGGCGGACCAGGTCCTGCTCGATGGTGTCGCCGTAGGTCACCTCGGGCTTGCGCGAGGTGCGGTCGTACGCCTCGGAACGGTAGGTGGTGATCTCGATCAGGAAGGACCCCTCGGGGGTGTCCTTGCGGGCGCCGACGGTGCCGAAGGCGATCCCGACGTCCCAGACCGCGTCCGCCCAGCCCTTGACCAGCTTGAGCACCTGCTGCGGCCGGGCGTCGGTGGTGAAGTCCAGGTCGTTGCCGAGCCGGCCGAGCAGCGCGTCCCGCACCGATCCGCCGACCAGGGCCAGCCGGTGCCCGGCCGCGTGGAAGCGGCGGGCGATCTCGTCGGCGACCGGCGACACCCGCAGCAGCTCTTGCAGCCCCATCGTCTGGGCCTCGCTCAGGCCTGGGACGACCTGGACGGCGGTGCTGGAACGGTCGGTGCGCGCGGTGGGCTCATTGGCAGTGGACACGGCTCACAAGGGTACGTGCCCCGGAAGGTCAACCGCCCGCGCGTTTTGGGCGTCTCACCCCAGAGCCCGCAACACTGCACGCCAGGCTGGATCGTTACCATGCCGGTGGACGGAGCGCGGACACCGGAACCGGGGATGCGGTGTCGCGTGCCGCCGTGCCGACGGATCCCTCCGCGGCAGCAGGGTGGCGTACGTCGTCGAGCGAAGAACGTCGAGCGAGGAACGTCGAGCGGGGAACGTCGGGCGACCGCGCCGGACGGACAGCATCAGCAGCGAGCGAGCGAACAGAACGGCGAGGGCGAAACGAGTGAGTGAGCCGGCACGGCACTCGGGCCTGGGGGCACACCGACGACCTGGGCGGGCCGCGGGCCCGACCGAACCCCGCACCGGGGAACGGCGCACCGGCGGCCGCGCGCGCCGCTTCGCCGCCGCCTGCGGTGCGCTCCTGGCACTGGTCGCGGCCGCCCCCGCCGCGGCCCTGCCGACCGGCGGCAACGTCCGCCCGACCGTCGACTCGACGGCCACCGCGGAGTACCCGGTGGTGCTGACCATCGAGACGGTCACCCCGCAGCTGGCCGTCCAGAACGGCACCGTGTCCATCACCGGTCACGTCACCAACTCCGGCAAGTCCGCCCTCAAGGGCGCCCACGCCGCGGTCCGGAAGCCGGTCTCCAGCAAGCCCCTGCAGCGGCGCAGCGAGCTCCAGGGCGTGGCCGCGCGGACCGGCCCGCGGGGCGACGACGGGACGGAGCTGGACAGCCCGCAGTACGCCCTGCCGGAGCTCAACCCGGGCCAGAGCCTGCCGTACACCCTGAGCGTCGCGGTGAGCGACCTCGGCTTCTCCGAGAGCGGCGTCTACGAGCTCGCGGTGGACGCCTGGGGCTCGACCGCCGACAACCCGCGCGACCGGGCCCTGGGCATCGCCCGGACCTTCCTGCCCTACTCCCAGGGCAGCAGCGAGGCCCAGCCGACCAAGGTCGCCACGCTCTGGCCGCTGGTGCACGCGCCGGTGCTGGCCGCGCAGACCTACGCCGAGGGCGACCAGAACCTCTCCGTGCTGCGCGACGACAGCCTGGCCGCCGACTTCGCGCCGGGCGGCCGGCTGTACGAGCTGGTCGACACCGGCGCCAAGCTGAACGGGCTGACCTGGGTGGTCGACCCGGACCTGCTGGACGCCGCGTTCGCGATGACCAAGCCGTACCGGGTGCAGAAGCCGGGCACCGAGGGCTCGGGCAAGTCCGCCAAGGACGAGAACACCGTCGGCCGCCCCGCCTCGGCCGCCGCCGACGCCTGGCTGAACAAGCTGCGGACGGCCGTCGCCAAGTCGGGCAGCCAGGTCGTCTCGCTGCCGTACGCCGACCCGGACCTCGCCTCGATCGCGCACAACGGCGCCGACCTCAGCGGCATGGGCACCGCCCTGAGCAAGGCCGCCACCGCCGGCCGGCTGACCGTCGAGGGCCGGCTCGCGGTGGACACCCGCTCCGACGTGGCCTGGCCGTACCAGGGCTACCTCGACCAGCAGATCGCCGGCATCGCCCGGCAGGCGGGCAGCAACCTGGTCCTGGTCAACGGCGCGAGCATGCCCGACCCGGACTCGGTCAACTACACCCCGACCGCGGTGCGCCCGATCGGCAACGGGCAGAACGCGGTGGTCGCCGACGACACGGTCTCCGGGCCCTTCCAGAAGGACCTGAGCACCCCGAAGGACCAGACCGACGCGACCCAGCGCTTCCTCGCCGAGACGTACGCGATCACCCACGAGCAGCCGCAGAACCAGCGCGGCCTGCTGGTGATGCCGCCGCGCGAGCTGACCGTCAACACCGCCAAGGCACTGGCGACCGCCCTGCAGACGGCCGGGGACAAGTGGCTGGCCCCGGTGAAGCTGGACGTGCTGGCCCAGGCCGCGCCGGACCCGAAGGCCAACACCGGCGTCCCCTCGCCGGCCGACTACCCGACCCAGGCCCGCGCCTCCGAGCTGCCGGCCTCCGCCCTGAGCGGCACCGACGAGATCCAGCAGAAGCTGGACACCCTGATGCGCGTGCTCACCCTGCCGCAGCGGGTGCGCGGCCCGTTCAGCGCCGCGATGGTCCGCTCGCTGTCCACCGAGTGGCGCGCCCAGGCGCCGGCCGGCGACGCCTACCGCACCGGCGTCACCAACTACCTGAACGAGCTCACCACCGCCGTCCAGGTCCCGAAGAAGAACGTCGTCACCCTGGCCGGGAACACCGGCCAGCTCCAGGTCAGCGTGCGCAACGACCTCACCCAGACGGTCACCAACCTGCAGCTGCGGCTCACCTCGATCCAGCCGAACAGGCTGCGGGTCGGCCTGCCGGAGCAGCTCGTCCTCCCCGCCTCGCAGAGCGTCACCCTGCGCTTCAACGCCGAGGCCCGCAGCAACGGCCCGGTCACCATGGTCGCCCAGCTGTGGACCACCGGTCCCGACTCCCGGCCCTACGGCCAGGCCCAGACCTTCACCGTCGAGGTCACCTCGGTGACCAACGGGGTGCTGTACGTCTTCGCCGGCGCCGCCGTGCTGCTGGTGCTCGCCGCGCTGCGCTTCATGCGCCAGCGCAAGCGGCGCGGCGGGCAGCCGCACGAGGACGGCGACCAGCCGGTCGGGGACGACCCGGCGGACGGCGACCCGGCGGGCACCGCCGAAGCTGAGCCCGCCGAGCCGACCGACCCGGACGGCGCCGCGGACGGGGGGCCCGCACAGACACCGCGCGCCAGCAGCCCGGATGGCCGGGATCGGACCGCCAGTGATGAGAAGGTTGGTCCTTGACACCGCCGACCCCCCGCAACCCCGGGCCGGTCTCCCCCCACAACAGCGAAGAGGTGACATGACCGGGCGCAGCGAGGAGCGGCCGCCGGGCCGCGGTGAGAGCCGGCCGGGCGCCGAGTCGCCGTCCGGCGACTGGTACGTGGCCGACACCTACGCCCAGGACCCGTACGCCGCGCAGGCGTACGGGACGGCGCAGGACGGTCAGGACCCGTACGGCCTCCAGGCCGGACGGCCCGCCGCGGCGCCGCCGCCGGTCACCGCGTACGACGTGCCGCCGCAACTGCCGCCGCAGGGCGGCGGCTACCCGACGCCGGTGCCGACGACACCGTTCTCGCCCCCGGTCCCCCCCGTGCAGCCCGGCTGGGACACCCCGATGCAGGCCGACTGGCCGCAGCAGGCCTCCCCGGCGGCACCGGTCTCCACCCCGGCCCCCGGAGCGTGGAGCCAGCCGCAGCCGCAGTGGGAGCCGGGCCCGGCGCACTCCGCCTGGGACACCGAGACCACCGAGTACGTCGGGGTGGACGCGCTCTTCGGCAGCGGCCGGGCCGATGCCGCGGCCCAGCCGCCGGTCCCCCAGCCCGCCCCGGCCCCGCAGGCCGCCCCCGTGCCCCCGGCCTCGGCGGTGCCGCCGGGCGCGCCCGCGCCGTACCCGCCGATGGGCGGCTACCCGGGGCAGCCGCAGCACGGCGGCCACGACGGGCAGCGGCCGTTCGTCCCGCCGATCGAGTTCGACCCGCCGCTCTCCGAGGAGGAGGCCACCATGCAGGTGGCCGCCGTGGCGGTGCCCCCGGCGGTCGAGCCGCTGGCGGACCTCGCCGAGGAGCAGGCCGCCCGGCCCGCGGCCGAGCCCGCCCCGGCCTCCGACGGCGGTGGCGGCAAGGTCGCCGGCCTGCTGAGCTCCAGCGCGATCATGGCGGCCGGCACCCTGGTCTCCCGCGGCACCGGCTTCCTGCGGACGATGGTGATCGCCGGCGCGATCGGCATCGCGGTCATGGGTGACTCGTACAACGCGGCGAACACCCTGCCGACCCTGCTGTACATCCTGATCGGCGGCGGCGCGCTGAACGCGGTCTTCGTGCCGCAGCTGGTGCGCAGCATGAAGAACGACGAGGACGGCGGGACGGCCTACGCCAACCGGCTGCTCACCCTGGTGATGGTCGGACTCGGCGGCGTGGTCTTCCTGGCCGTGCTCGGGGCGCCCCTGCTGGTCCAGCTGATCGCCCATCCGATGATGACCAACCCGGCCCGTGCCGAGACCACGGTCGCCCTGGCCCGCTACTGCCTGCCGACCATCTTCTTCATGGGCGTCCACGTGGTGATGGGCCAGATCCTCAACGCCCGGGGCCGGTTCGGCGCGATGATGTGGACCCCGGTCCTCAACAACATCGTGGTGATCTTCACCTTCGGCGCCTACATCTGGGTCTACGGCGGCTTCAACGGCACCCAGATCACCCCGGAGAACATCACCCCGGAGGGCGTCCGACTGCTCGGCCTGGGCACCCTGCTCGGCCTGGTGGTCCAGTCGCTGGCGATGATCCCGTACCTGCGGGCGGCCGACTTCCGCTTCCGGCCGCGGTTCGACTGGCGCGGCCACGGCCTGGGCAAGGCCGCCCGGCTGGCCAAGTGGACCTTCTTCTTCGTGCTCGCCAACCAGGCCGGCTACCTGGTCATCACCCAGCTGGCGACCGCCGCCGGCAGCGCCGCCGAACAGGGCGGGCACGGCGGTGTCGGCCTCTCGGCCTTCTCCAACGCCCTGCTGATCTGGCAGCTCCCGCAGGCCGTCATCACCGTCTCGATCATGAGCGCGGTGCTCCCCCGGCTCTCCCGCGCGGCCGCCGACGAGGACGCCGGCGCCGTCCGGGACGACCTGTCGTACGGGCTGCGCACCACGGCGGTGGCGGTCGTCCCGGCGGCCTTCCTGTTCCTGGCACTCGGCCCGGCGATCGGCCGCTCGATCTACGCGGTCGGCGGCGGCGGGACGGCCCTGGACAACGCGACCAACGTCGGTCTGATGCTCTCGGCCTTCGCCCTCGGTCTGATCCCGTACTCCGCCCAGTACGTGATGCTGCGCGGCTTCTACGCCTACGAGGACACCCGGACGCCGTTCTCCAACACCGTCTGGGTGGCGGTCTGCCAGGCCGGCTTCTCGCTGGTCTGCTGGGTCGCGCTGCCCGCGCAGTGGACGGTGACCGGCATGGCCCTCGGCTACGGCCTCGCCTACGCCGTCGGAGTGATGGTCGCGGTGCCCAAGCTCAAGAAGAAGATCGGCGGGCTGGACACCAAGCGGATCGGCAAGACCTACAGCCGGCTGGCCACCGCCTGCGTCCCGGCCGCGGTGGTCGGCCTCGGCGTCAGCCTGGCGGTCCAGCAGGTGCTCGGCGGCTGGCCGGGCAGCGTGCTGTCGGTCCTGCTGGGCGGCGGCCTCCAGCTGCTGGTGTTCGTGTTCATCGCGAAGCGCCTGCGGATCGAGGAGATGAACGCCATGCTGGGCATGGTCCGCGGCCGACTGGGCCGCTGAGTCCGAGCACAACCGGCCGGACGAGCGGGCGCCCTGACCGGGCGTCGACCAGGGCTGACACCGCCCCCGCCCGTCCGGCCGCAGCACGGGCCGCTCTCCATGACCGGACACGCCCGGGCCGCCACGTGGCGGCCCGGTGTCGGATCTGCACCACATCTCTCCACCGGTATGCAACCGAGCGGACCCTTCAGCGGTCGTACCCGGTGGTGAAGAGTGGGCACAATTGTCCTGGAGCACAGGGCGGCCAATCCGCGGGCTCCAGCGACTCTCTCAGGCCGGGGCGACACAAGGGGAGGCAGGACCACGGTGGCTGATGGCACCAAGGCGGTCGTCGACACGTCAACAGCTGACGCGGCGGCGGACGAGGCCGCGCTGGCTGCGGCGATCGACGAGCTCGGGAGCGGGAACTCCGCCCCGGCGGGCTCCGCCGACGCCTCCTCCACGGACGCCCCCGGGAACTCCTCCGCGGACTCCGTGGAGACCCCTGACACGGCCGGCGCCGAGAGCAAGGACGACGGCGAGGACGACAGCAAGGACGGCGACGAGGACGGTCCGGCCCCTGAGGCGCCGGCGGCCGCGGTGAGCGAGGAGACCTCGGAGATCACCGCCCCGCTCTCCGTCCACGAGATCGCCGCCGAACTGGCGGCCGGCCCCCCGCGGAAGAAGCCCGCTCCCGCACCGCAGCCCGCCTCCGACAAGCGCCGTCCGACCGACCCCCAACCCACCCTCGACCCGCGCGACACCGCCACCCTCCCGCGGACCCTGCCCGCGCCGATGCGGCACAGCGGCGACAAGATCGGCCACCGGTACCTGCTGGAAGAGTGCATCTCCCAGACCGAGACCTTCAGCAGCTGGCGCGCCGTCGACGAGAAGCTGCGCCGGGCCGTCGGCGTCCACCTGATGGCCTCCGGCCACCAGCGCGCCCGCAAGGTGCTGGCCGCCGCCAAGTCCGCGGCCCTGCTCGGCGACCCGCGCTTCGTCCAGGTGCTGGACGCCGTGCAGGAGAACGAGCTGGTCTACATCGTGCGGGAGTGGCTGCCGCACGCCTCCGACCTCGCCAAGCTGCTCGCCGACGGCCCGATGGAGCCGCACGAGGCGTACCAGATGGTCCGCCAGGTCGCCGACGCCGTCGCCGCCGCGCACCGCCGCGGCAAGGCGCACCTGCGACTCACCCCGCGCTGCGTGCTGCGCACCGACAGCGGCCAGTACCGGATCAACGGCATCGCGGTGGACGCCGCCCTGCGCGGGCTGCCCGCCGAGGACTCCACCGGGGCCGCCGCCGAGGACGCCCAGCGCACCGACACCCGGGCGATCGGCGCCCTGCTCTTCGCCGCGCTCACCCACCGCTGGCCGTACCCCGAGGACCGCTACGACCTCAAGGGACTGCCCAAGGACCTGCAGAACGCCGCGCCGGACCAGGTCCGCGCGGGCGTCCACAAGGGTCTGTCCGAGCTCGCGGCGCGCGCCCTGTTCGACCACCCGCCGCACCACGCCGAGCCGATCACCACCCCGGAGGAGCTGGTCCGGGCGATCGCCAAGCTGCCCCGGATCCGGCAGCCCGAGCCCGAGCTGCCGGCCTTCCCGACCCCGCCCCGGCACCACGGCCACGCCCTCCCGACCGCGCCCATCCCCACCCGGGTGGCCGACACGACGGTCGCCCCGCTGCCGGCCTCCTCCCGGCCCACCGCCGCCCGGCGCACCAGGCGCCGGCTGCGCCGGGTGGTCAAGGCCACCGCCTGGACGGTCGCCCTGGGCGCGATCGGCGTCGCCTCCTGGCAGTTCGTCGGCAGCCTGCGCAACAGCAACCAGGCCGTCGCCACCCCGCAGACCTCGATCAGCAGCACCGCCGCGAGCGCCCGCCCGACGGCCCACACGCCGGTGCCGATCCAGATCAAGGGCGCGGAGTCGTACAACCCGCTGGGCGACGGTCCCGAAGGCACCGACAGCGTCAAGAACGCCATCGACGGCGACCCGAACACCGCCTGGACCACCGGCTGGTACGTCGACCAGCTCGGCCCCAAGCCGCCCGCCCTCAAGGTGGGCACCGGACTGCTGATCGACCTCGGCTCACCGCAGTCGGTGTCCTCGGTGACCGTCCAGTTCAAGGACGGCGAGCAGGCCGCGGAGGTGCGCGTGCCCAACGCGTCCGCCGCCGCCAACCCGACCGCGGCCAGGCCGGAGAGCTTCTCGGTCGTCGCGGCCAGGAAGGCCGGCCTCAACGTCGACTACGCCCTCGAATCGCCGGTCACCACGCGTTACCTCTTGATCTGGCTGACCTCTCTGAACAAGGATTCCGACGGCAGGTACCGCGGCCACGTCGCCGAGGTAAAGGTCTCCGGCTGACCGCACGGTCCAGACCCGGAACGACCCGCGGCGACAAGGGGTGACAGTGGCGGACGACGACGCGACGCTGCTCGCCCGGCACGTCGCCGGCGACCAGGAGGCCTTCGGCCTGCTGGTGAACCGCCACCGGGACCGCCTCTGGGCGGTCGCCCTGCGCACCCTGGGCGACCGCGAGGAGGCCGCGGACGCCCTCCAGGACGCCCTGGTCTCCGCCTTCCGGGCCGCCGCCGGCTTCCAGGGCCGCTCGGCGGTCACCACCTGGCTGCACCGGATCGTGGTCAACGCCTGTCTGGACCGCGCCCGGCGCAGCGCCACCCGGCGCACCACCCCGCTGGACGAGGACCCGCAGCGGCTGGACCGCCTGGTCGGCTCCGCCGAGCCGGCCGACTCCCCGGTGGTCCGGGCCGAGGTGCAGCGCGAGCTGACCGCCGCGCTCGCCGAGCTGCCCCCCGAGCAGCGGGCCGCGCTGGTCCTGGTCGACATGCAGGGCTACCCGGTCGCCGAGGCCGCCGAGCTGCTGGGCGTCCCGGTCGGCACCGTGAAGAGCCGTTGCGCCCGCGGCCGGGCCCGGCTGCTCCCACTGGTCCGGCACCTGCGCGAGAGCGACGGCGGGGACGGCGGGAACGGCGACACCAACGGCGACAGCAACGGCGGCGGACGGAACGTTTCACGTGAAACACCGGCCGGCCGGCCCCCGGGACGCACCGCCCCCGACCCGTCCGGCACCGCCCCGCCCCCGCCGGACCGGACCAGGGGGAACCCGACGGGCCCCCGCACCGTCACAGGGACAGGCACGAGCACCGGCCGCACGATGCTGGAAGGAGACGCGAGCACCCGATGAACGCCCCCCTCTCCTCCCCCGGACCCGCCGACGCCCACCCCTCGGTCGACGAGCTGGCCGACCTCGCCGAGGGCCTGGTCGAGCCCGCCGGGGCCGCCGAGGCCCTGCAGCGGCACCTGGACGGCTGCGCCGAGTGCCGCGGGACCGTCGAGGCGCTGGCCGCGGTGCAGGCGCTGCTCGGCACCGTCGAGCCCGAACCGATGCCCGCCGACGTCGCCGCCCGGCTGGACGCCGCCCTCGCCGAGGCGGCCCGCGCCGACCGCCCCTCCCCGGCCCGGCCCACCGCAGGCCCCGAGCGGGCCCCCGCCACCGCCCGCCGGACGGAGTTCCCCGCCGTGCCCGTACGGGCCACCGCGGCGCCCTCCGCGCCCCCCTCGCGCCCGGCCTCGGCCCCCGGCCCCGGCCGCCCCCGCCCGCGCCGCCGCCGGTTCGCCCTGCTGCTCGGGGCGGCCGCCGCGCTGGCCGCCGTCGGGCTGGGCGGGGCCCTGCTGCTGCACCAGGACGACTCCGCCACCCGCACCTCCGCCGTCTCCGCGGCCTCGGCGGGCACCGCGGGTTCCCCCGGCGAGCAGAGCGCCCGCACCCCGCACCTGGCGGGCCCCGGCACCGTCTACCGGGAGGACCAGCTCGCCGCCCAGGTGCAGCAGCTGCTGGACCGTTCCGGCTCCCAGCCCGGGCTGCGCGCCACCGGGCCCGCCAAGTCCGGCGCCGCGCCCGCCGACGGCTCGGGGCCGGAGCTCTCCGGCCCCGCCTCACCCGCCGCACCGGTCTCCCCCGCGGCCTGCCGCGCCCCCGCCCCGGGCACCCCGCTGGCCACCGACCGGGGCAGCTACCAGGGCTCCCCGGTGGACGTCCTGGTCTACCCCGCCGCCGGTCGGCCCGGTTTCGTGGACGTCTTCCTGCGCTCCCCCGACTGCGGCCCGGTCGTCCTGCAACGGACCGTCCCCGGCCACTGAACGGCCCTTCCCAGCCACCGGACGGCCGTTCCCATGCGATCGACGACCAGGGCGGCACGCCGCTTCCGGAGTTCGGGCGCCTGGTACTGATCCGCCTGGGAATGCGAGAGACTGGTCAGTCGTTGTCCCGGGCGGCGGAGCAGGACCGCCCTCCCCGCAGCAAACGCGGGTCGCGATGCGAACCAGGAGAAGCAGTGAGCGACGTCCGTAACGTGATCATCATCGGTTCCGGCCCGGCAGGCTACACGGCCGCGCTCTACACGGCCCGCGCCTCCCTCAAGCCGCTGGTCTTCGAGGGAGCCGTCACCGCCGGTGGTGCGCTCATGAACACCACCGAGGTCGAGAACTTCCCGGGCTTCCGGGACGGCATCATGGGCCCCGAGCTGATGGACAACATGCGGGCTCAGGCGGAGCGCTTCGGCGCCGAGCTGATCCCGGACGACATCGTCGCGGTGGACCTCACCGGTGAGATCAAGACCGTCACCGACTCCGAGGGCAACGTCCACCGGGCCCGCGCCGTGATCGTCACCACCGGCTCCCAGCACCGCAAGCTCGGCCTGCCCAACGAGGACAAGCTCTCCGGCCGCGGCGTCTCCTGGTGCGCGACCTGCGACGGCTTCTTCTTCCGCGACCAGGACATCGCGGTGGTCGGCGGCGGCGACACGGCCCTGGAGGAGGCGACCTTCCTCTCCCGCTTCGCCAAGAGCGTCACGATCATCCACCGCCGTGACAGCCTGCGCGCCTCCAAGGCGATGCAGGAGCGCGCCTTCGCCGACCCGAAGATCCGCTTCGAGTGGAACAGCGCGGTCGAGGCCATCCACGGCGACCCGAAGCTGACCGGCGTCACCCTGCGCGACACCGCCACCGGCGAGCTGCGCGAGCTGCCCGTCACCGGCCTGTTCATCGCGATCGGCCACGACCCGCGCACCGACCTCTTCAAGGGCCAGCTGGACCTCGACGGCGAGGGCTACCTCAAGGTCGACGCCCCCTCGACCCGGACCAACGTCGAGGGCGTGTTCGGCGCCGGCGACGTCGTGGACCACACCTACCGCCAGGCCATCACCGCCTCCGGCACCGGCTGCTCCGCCGCGCTGGACGCCGAGCGCTACCTGGCCGCGCTGGACGACGCGGAGAACAAGACCGCCGTCGCGGTCTGACCTCCCCGCCACCGACCGAACCCCGCGGGGGTGTTCCACGTGAAACACCCCCGCCCCGGCCAGGCAGAAACAGAACGGGCCCGCCCGTTGTTCACCTGGCAGCAGCCCCCTCCGTCCTAACCCGAGGAGTCCCCGTGGCCGGCGCCACCACCACCGTCACCGACGCGACCTTCAAGTCCGACGTCCTGGAGAGCGACAAGCCCGTACTGGTCGACTTCTGGGCCACCTGGTGCGGCCCGTGCCGCCAGGTCGCCCCGGTCCTGGAGGACATCGCGGCCGAGAACGGCGACAAGCTGACCATCGCCAAGCTCGACGTGGACGCCAACCAGGTGACCGCCGCCGAGTACAACGTGATCTCGATCCCGACCCTGATCCTCTTCAAGGACGGCCAGCCGGTGAAGCAGATCACCGGTGCCCGTCCGAAGGCCGCGCTGCTGCGCGAGCTGGACGGCCTGTTCTAGGCCTCCCGGTCACTCTCCCGGTCCACCGACCGGACGGCGGCGGGGCGTCCGGCGGCTGGGTGACGACGTAGGCGCCGCCCGCCACGATCGTCGCGCCCGCCGTCACCGCGACGGCCGGCTTGGTGAGCACGCCGAGCAGCTTGGCGGACCAGCCGGCCGAACCGGCGGCCGCCGCGCTCTTGCCGCCGAGGGCGAGCGACAGGGTGAAACCGACGGGCAGCGGGACCAGGGCGATGCCGACCAGGAGGCGTTCGGCCGGGACGACGGCCTCGCGGGTGCCGCCTCAGTAGCCGCAGCCGCGCTGGTGCCGGGCCAGCCGCTTGCGCCACACCGAGTCGGGCCGGCCGTTCCACCGGCCGGTCATCTCCCGCAGGTCGGGGCAGGCGCCGTTCAGGGCGCGGACGATGCCGCGCGAGGTTTCCAGGCGCTCCTTCATCCGCTGGACGCGCACGGCCGCGTGCTGCCGGGTGAT
>NZ_JBHZCY010000155.1:0-20968 GCF_042786665.1 Kitasatospora sp. NPDC059146
AGGCCGACAGATCCGGTTGAGGACCCGAGGTCAGTCAGAGGTTGAGTCAGACCTGCCCGGGAACCGCTCATGAACATCCTCACTGTCAGTGGTGGGCGGGGGTCAGCGGTGCGGGGGAGCCGCCGGGGGTGGCGGCGGACCGGTGCTGGTCGCGGCGTTCGAGGGCGGCGGACCAGAGGGCGAGCAGCAGGGCGGCCGCGGTGAGCAGGGCGCCGACCCAGTTGGGGGCGGTGTAGCCGAGGCCGGCCGAGATGACCAGGCCGCCGAGCCAGGCCGCCAGGGCGTTGCCGAGGTTGAAGGCGCCGATGTTGACGGCGGAGGCGAGGGTGGGGGCGCCGTGGGCCTGGTCGAGGACGCGCTTCTGCAGCGGGGGGACGGTGGCGAAGCCGAGGGCGCCGACCAGCAGGATCGTCACGGCGGCGGCGACCTTGTCGTGCGCGGTGAGGGTGAACAGGGCCAGGACGACGGCCAGGCCGCCGAGGGTGGTGTAGAGCAGGGGCATCAGCTTGCGGTCGGCGAACCTGCCGCCGAGCAGGTTGCCGAGGAACATCCCGACGCCGAACAGCACCAGCAGCCAGGTGACCGCGCCCTCGGAGTAGCCGGCGGTGTCGGTCATCATCGGGGCGATGTAGGTGATCGCGGCGAAGACGCCGCCGAAGCCGAGGACGGTCATCGCCATCGCGAGCAGCACCTGCGGGTTGCGGAAGGCGGTCAACTCGCCGCGCAGGTGCGCGCCTTCGGGGCGGGGCAGGCTGGGGACGAGCTTGCCGATGCCGAGCAGGCCGAGCAGTCCGAGGGCGGCGACACCGGTGAAGGTGGTGCGCCAGCCGACGGCCTGGCCGATGAAGGTGCCCAGCGGGACGCCGACGATGTTGGCGACGGTGAGCCCGGTGAACATGGTGGCGATGGCGCCGGCCTTCTTCTGCGGGGCGACGAGTTCGGCGGCGACGACCGAGCCGATGCCGAAGAACGCGCCGTGGGCCAGCGAGGTCACGATCCGCCCGGCGAGCATCAGCGGGAAGCTGGGGGCGGCGGCGGACAGCAGGTTGCCGATGACGAACAGGCCCATCAGCAGCATGAGCATGGTCTTGCGGCTGATCCGGGTGCCGAGCACGGTCATCAGCGGGGCGCCGATGACCACGCCGAGTGCGTAGCCGGTGACCAGTAGGCCGGCGGTGGGGACGGTCACGCCGTAGTCGTCCGCGATCTGGGGCAGTAGGCCCATGATCACGAACTCGGTGGTTCCGATCCCGAAGGCCCCGATGGCCAGGGCGAGGAGTGCGAGGGGCATGGCGCGACCTCCGTGCGATTGCTAGTGCGCCTTACGTGCCTCGACAATAGTTGCAAGCGCGGGCTATGTGCAAATGCGGGCAATAACCGTCGGCATGCCCGAGGCCTAAACTGGAGGCCTGCTCGTGCCCGGCCGGGTACCCGGCCCGCACCTGGCCCGTACCTGGCTCGCACCCGGCCCGTACCTGGAAGGAGACCGTGCCGATGACCGCCACGGACCCCGCGCTGACCGCCCTCGCCAACGGATGGGCCGCCCTGTACGTCCTGTACGGCAGGATCGAGGCGCACATCGAGCGCGCCCTCCAGGCGGAGCACGACCTGAGCGTGCGCGAGTACTCGCTGCTCGACGTGCTCAGCCGCCAGCACGACGGCGAGGGCGGCCACCTCCAGATGAAGCAGGTCGCCGACGCGGTCGTGCTCAGCCAGAGCGCCACCACCCGGCTGGTCTCCCGGCTGGAGGACCGCGGGCTGCTCGCCCGCTACCTGTGCCCCACCGACCGCCGCGGCATCTACACCGACGTGAGCGAGGACGGCCTGCGGCTCCTGGCGCAGGCCCGGCCGACCAATGACGCCGCGCTGCGCGAGGCGCTCGACCAGGCCGCCCGCAACCCCGAGCTGGCCCCGCTGGTCTCGGCCGTCGAGGCGGTCGACCCGCCCGCGCCGCTGCGGCGGCCCTGAGCGGCCCGGGTGGACCTGAGCGGCCCGGGCGGCCCTGAGCGGCCCGGGCGGTCGGCGTGCCGGCCCCGGGCCCGGAACGGCGTCGGGCGGGCCCGCGGCACTCGGTGTGCCGTGGGCCCGCCCGTGCTCCGTGCGGGGCGGCCGTCGCGCCGCGGCCGCGGGTCAGTGCGGGAGGACGGCGTCGGCGGTCGCCGGGAGCGGGTAGGCGTCCGGGTCGACCGGGCCGGGCAGGTCGGTGGCCGGGCGGGCGGGGGCGTTGGGATCCGGCAGCGAGGGCTGGGCGGGCGGCGCCTGCACCTGGTTGAACGGCACGCCGGGCGGGGCCTGGACCGGCGCGGCCCGGCCGGCCGTGAGCGGGCTGCGGCTCTGCGCCTCGCAGGCGGCCCGCGCCTCCAGGTCGTCCGGGCTCTGGGTGGCGGGCTGGTTGCCGGTGAAGCAGTTGCCCGGGTCGGCGGAGGCCAGTACCAGGTCGACGCCGTTGCCCTCGGTGCGGTTGCCCTTGACCAGGTTGCCGGCGGCCGGGTGCCCGGGCGGGTCGGTGACGATCACGCCGGCCGAGCGGTTGCCCTTGACCAGGTTGCGCTCGACCCGGTTCGCGGTGCCGCCGCCGATCCCGATGCCGATGCCGAAGCCGCCGTCGGCCTGCTCGGGGGTGTCGGAGGCGTTGTTGTCGGTGACGGCGTTCCCGGCGATCACGGCGCCGTGCTGGGGGGCGAGGGCTTCCAGGTCGTTGGAGTTGACGGTGACGCCGACCCGGTTGCCGACCACCCGGTTGCCGAGGAACCAGAGGTTGTCCGAGGCGTTGGTGATCTCGATGCCGACCGCGTTGCGCTCCACGGTGTTGCCGCGCACCAGGGTGTCGCAGGGCTTGCACTGGCCGACGTAGACGCCGGAGTCGGCGCCGCCGGAGGCGTAGGAGTCCTCGATGACCCCGGCCCGGGCGTCGAAGGCGTAGATCCCGTACAGGCCGTTGTTGTAGGCGGTGACCCGCGTCGCCCGGAAGCCCTGGAGGGCGGGGAAGCGGGTGGTGTCCAGCGGGTTGTAGGCGGAGCCGCCGGCGCCGCGCTGCTGGAGCTTCTCGTCGGTGACGCCGGTGAACAGCACGCCGTTGGCGAGGTAGCCGTGCACGGTGAGGTTCTCCACCACCGAGCCGGCGCCGGTGACGGTGACCCCGTTGACCAGCCGTACGCCGCCGTCCAGCACCACCGCGTTGCGGTCGGTGCCGCGCAGCACGATCCGGGGCCTGGTGATCCGCACGCTCTCCTGGTACGTCCCGGGGGAGACCAGGACGGTGTCGCCCTCGCGGGCGACGTCCACGGCCTTCTGGACGGACGGGAAGTCCTGCGGGACGCGGACCACGGTGCCCTCCGGGTGCCGGGCGTCCGAGGAGGGGGCGCCGGTGGAGGAGCAGCCGGCCAGGGCGAGGGCGGCGACCACCAGGGCGGGGAGGGCACGGACCCGGCCGCGCGGGCGGTGCGGACGGCTCGGGCGGCGGCGCTGCGGTGCTTCGGAGGCGGATTGACGGACAGTCAAAAGTTGCATACGGGGTGTTCTATCGTCTCCAATGTCGGTCATGCATGCCGAAACCGGAAAGGCGCGGAAACAGCCGGGGGCCGCCAGGGGCGGGGTGGACCGGAGGACGCTGATCGCGGGCGGCGGCGCGGTGCTGGCCGCCGGGGTCGGCGCGGGGGCCGTGGCCCTGGGCCGCGGGCCGGCCGCCGCACCGCAGCCGCCCCCGGCGGTGCCGCAGACGCCGTTCCACGGGGACCGGCAGGCCGGGGTGACGGCCCCGCAGCAGCCGGCCACCCTGCTGCTTGCCCTGGACCTGGCGCCCGCCGCGACCTCCGACGGGCGGACCGCACTGCGCTCCCTGCTGGGGGAGTTGACCGGGGTGCTGGCCGATGCGGCGGGCGCCGGCCCGGCCGATCCCCGGCTGCGGGACGGCGAACCGGCGCGGCTCAGCAGCCTGGTCGGGGTCGGTCCGGGCGCGGCCGCCCGGCTCGGGCTGAACGTCCCGCCCGCGCTGGCGGAGCTCCCGGCCTTCCCCGGGGACCGGCTGGACCAGGCGCGCGGCGGCGGCGACCTGGTGGTCCAGCTGTGCGCCGCGGACCGCTGGCCGCTCACCGTGGTGGCCGAACTCCTCGGCGGCGCGGCGAAGTCGGCGGGCGCGACGGTGCGCTGGAGCCAGCCCGGCTTCCTGCCGCGCACGCCCCCGGGGACCACCCCGCGCAATCTCTTCGGCTACAAGGACGGCACCGCCAACCCCGCCCCGGCCGAGGCCCAGCAGTGGGTCTGGGGCCCGCCCGGCCCGTACGAGCACGGCACCGTCCTGGTCTACCGCCGGATCCGGATGGACACCGCCGGGTTCGCCGCCCTCCCGGAGGACCGGCGCGACCTGGCGATGGGCCGCCGGCGCGGCGACGGCGCCCCGCTCACCGGCACGGCCGAGCACGAGGACCCGGACATCTACGCCAAGAACCCGGACGGCTCGTACGTCATCCCCAACAGCGCCCACGTCCGGCTCAGCAGCCCCCGGCTCGACTCCGGCGCCCGGATGCTGCGGCGCGGCTACAGCTACGACGATGCCCCCGACGACCGGGGGCTGCTGTTCTGCGCCTTCGTGCGGGACCCGGCGCAGTTCACCCGGGTGCAGAACCGGCTGGCGGCCAAGGACGCGCTCAACCCCTTCCTGGTGCACACGGCTTCCGCGGTGGCCTACGTACTGCCGGGGGTGCGGGAGGGCGGGGTGCTGGGCGAGGGGTTGTGGGGGTGACGGGGTTGTGGGGGTGAGGGGACGGGGCGCGCGGTCGGGCAGGCGGTCGGACGGACGGCCTCACCAGGCGACCGGGATCGCGGCCGGGCTGCGGGTGGTGCTGCCCAGCTGCCAACTCAGCTGCTCCAGCGGGGTGGTGAGGCGCAGGCCGGGCAGGGCGGTGGCCAGCCGACGGAGCGATTCGCGCAGTTCGAGGCGGACCCGCCAGGCGCCGATGCAGTAGTGCGGGCCGGAACTGAAGGCGAGGGTGGGGGCGTCGAGGGGCCGGTCGAGGTCGGCGTCGAGGCCGTCGGAGTAGACGGCGGGGTCGCGGTTGGCGCTGCCGAGGCTGATGGCGACGACGGCGCCGCCCGGGATGGTGGCACCGCCGAGTTCGATCGGGCCGGTGGCGCGGCGGACGGTGGCCTCGTCGTCGCCGAGCGGGATGAAGTGGAGCAGGCGTTCCGTGGTGCGTTCGGTGATGTCGGGGTCGACGAGCCGGGGCCAGTGGTCGGGGCGCTCGCCGAGGAGGTAGGCCAGGGCGTTGCCGAGGATGCCGACGATGCTCTCGTTGCCGCTGGCGGCCAGCCCGCAGACGAGGTGGACCAGCGACTCCTCCGGGACGCTGCCGTCCTGATCGGCGGCGACCACGATCCGGCTGACCAGGTCGTCCCCCGGATCGCGGCGTCGGCGCTCCATCAACTCGACGGTGTAGGAGCTGAATTCCGCGATCGCTCCGCTGTGGTCCTCGGCCGCGTCGCCACCCTGGGCGAGGACGGCGAGGCCCCAGCGGTGCAGCTGCTCCTCGTCCACGCGCTCGGGTCCGGTGTCGTCGAGCCCCATCAGCCGCGCGGTGACCGTGAACGGCACCGGCCGAGTGAGGGCGGTGACCAGGTCGGCGGGCGGCCCGGCGGCGACCACCGCGTCCACGGCCTGTTGGACGGCGTCGGCGATCAAGGGCTGCCAGGCGGCGATGGAGCGCGGGGTGAAGGCCTTCTGGATGGTGGCGCGCAGACTGCGGTGGGCGGCGCCGTCCTGGTTGAACAGGGACGCGGGGTTGGCGGCCACGTCGGAGAGGGCGCCGACGGCCCCGACCTCATGCAGGTCGGTCCGGGTGACACGGGGGTCGCCGAGGACCTGCCGGACGTCGTGGTAGCGGGTGACGAGCCAGGCGGGGGTGCCGTCCGGGAGGGTGGTCGGGTGCGGCGGCTGGGCGGGGGTGAAGGGGAGCCGGTGGAGCGGCGGGAGCGGGGTGGTGGTGGTGGTGTCGGTGCTGGCTGCGGTGTCGGCTGCGGGGGAGGACATGGAACCCTTCGGGGTCGGCGGCGCTGCGGGGCACGGGCGTCCAACTGTCATATTTTCTGCGGGAATTGGAACCTTCTGAGGGTTTTCCCGTTTCGGCCCGATGCTACGCCCCCGACCCCTCCCCGGGCGGTCTCGACGCCTGCCCGCCCGCCCGGGGGTGCGCGCCGAGCCGGGGCGGTCGGGTCAGACGGCGAAGGCCCGCAGGTGCTCGGCGAGGGTGGTCCGGTCGACGGTCGTGCCGGTGAGCGAGACGTACCCGTCCGGTCGGACCAGCACCACGGCGTCGCCGCGCAGGCCGTACGCGCGGGCGGCGTGGCCGTCGGGGTCGCGGACGGCGGCGACCCGCAGGCCGGGGAGGTCCGGGAAGTCCTGTAGGCCCTGGAGCGCGGGTCGGGCGGACGGGTCGGCCGGGGCCGGGTGGGCGCCGAAGGCCAGCAGGGTGAAGTGCGGGCCGCGGAACAGGTCGAACAGCCGGACCGGCGTGCCGTCCGCCGTGGTGCAGGGCGCGTCCGGGGCCCGGTCGCCGGCCCGGATGCCGGTGGTGTCGTCCAGGTCCCGGCCGAGCGGGCCGCCGCGGTAGTCGATCGAGAGCCCGGTGAGGTCGGTGTCCTGGACGGCCAGGGTGCGGAACTGTTCGGCCATCACCGTGGCGCCGCCGCCCTGGAACGCCGCCTTGTGATGGGCGGAGGTGGCGTCGAGGCTGGCCCGGGCGATCGGCCGGCGCTCCTCCTGGTAGCTGTCGAGCAGTTCCTCGGGCGCGCCGCGCAGCACGGCGGCGAGCTTCCAGGCCAGGTTGTGGGCGTCCTGGATGCCGGTGTTCATGCCCTGGCCGCCCGCCGCGGACTGGCAGTGGGCGGCGTCCCCGGCGAGCAGCACCCGGCCGTCGCGGTAGCGCTCGACCAGCCGGACGGTGGGGCGCCAGACGGTGGACCAGATCGGCTCGTGCATCAGGACCCCGGGCAGCCCGGCCCGTTCGGCGAAGAGCCGGCGGAAGGTCTCCAGGGTGGGCGCGGGCAGCTCGCCGTGCTCGTCCGGGTCGACGGCGGCGTGCACCGCCCACTTGCCGTCCTGCCGCATCGGGACGATCGCCATGGCGCCGCCGCCGAACTTCGGGTGGTTCCAGAGGTGCATGTGGTCGGGGTCCAGGCCGTCCAGGTCCATCGAGGCCATGAGGAAGCGCTCCTCCTCCCAGGTCTCGCCGAGGAAGGGGATGCCGGCCAGCTTGCGGACGGTGCTGCGGCCGCCGTCGCAGCCGATCAGGAAGCGGGCGCGCAGCTGCGCCGTCCGGTCGCCCTGTCGGACGGTGGCGAGCACGCCGGCGGTGTCGCGGGCGTCGTCGGCGTGCCGGGAGTCGTCGGAGTCCTGGACGCAGTCGGTCAGTTCGCTGCCGGTCTCGACCCTGACGCCGTACTCGGCGAGCCGGTCGCGCAGGACGGCCTCGGTCTGGTGCTGGGCGATCATCAGCGTGCCGGCGTACGGGCGGTCGGGGGTCGGCAGCCGGGTGGCCCCGGGGTCGAACTCGTGGACCAGCCGGGCGCCTTCGTAGGTGCGGATCCCGAGGTTGAGCACGCCCCGGTCGAGGATCCGCGCGGCCACGCCGAGGTCGTCGAACACCTCCAGGGTGCGCGGGTTGACGCCCTTGCCGCGGACGCCGGCGGTGCGGAACGCGTCGTCCCGCTCGATGATCCGGCAGTCGACGCCGGCCCGGGCCAGCCCGATGGCCAGCGTGAGCCCGACCGGGCCGGCGCCGACGATCAGGACGTCGGTGGTGGGTGTGGAGTCGTGCGAGAGTGCAGCGCGCATGGCGGACGCCCCTGTCCATTCGGTCATAAGATACGGCGCGTTTCCTGTTTCCGACTGTAGACTGCCCTCGATAGGAAACGCAACGTATCTACGAGGGTCGGGTGCGGAAACCGGTGGCGAGCGGCAGAGCGGGCGCCCCGCGGAGGCGCGGGGACGAACTGGAACGGGCGATCCTGGACGCCGTCTGGGCCGAACTGGCCGAGCACGGCTACGACCGGCTCACCATGGACGGCGTCGCCGCCCGCGCCCGCACCAGCAAGCCGGTGCTCTACCGCCGTTGGCCGAACCGGGTGGAACTCGTGGTCGCCGCCCTCGGCCGCAACGCCCCCGACTACCGGGAGCCCCCGGACACCGGCGACCTGCGCACCGACCTGGCGATCCTGCTGGGCGGCCTGCTGCACCGCTTCGACGACCTGCCGACCGACGCCGTCCACGGCTTCCTGGTCGACCTGATGCGCGTCCCCGAACTGCGCCTCGTCTTCCACCTGGGTCTCCGTGCGCCGGGGCCGGTGGACGCGTTGGCCGCGATCATGCACCGGGCCGCCGACCGGGGTGAGGTCGACCCGGCCCGGCTCACCCCGCGGGTCGTCTCACTGCCGCTGGACCTGCTGCGCGACGCCTTCCTGATGGGCGGTTCGGTGCCGGCCGACCGGGTGATCGACGAGGTGCTGGACGAGATCGTCCTGCCGCTGCTCGGGGCGCCGGTCGGCCGGTAGGGCCCGCCGGGTCCGGATGCCCTCGGATGCCCGCGGATACCCCTACCCCGTAATGACGAACGCCCTCCGGCGGCGGTGTGCCGCCGGAGGGCGTCGGTGCGGGTGGGCCCGGGTTCGAGTCCGGGTCAGGAGCGGACCAGGCGGGCGATGGCCTGGTTGGCCTCGCGGATCTTGGCGTTCGCCTCCTGGCCGCCCTCGGCGATGGCGTCGCGGACGCAGCATTCGATGTGCTCGTCCAGGAGTTGCAGCGCGAAGGACTGGAGCGCGCGGCTGGCCGCGGAGACCTGGGTGAGGACGTCGATGCAGTAGGTGTCCTGCTCGACCATGCGCTGCAGGCCGCGGATCTGGCCCTCGATGCGGCGCAGCCGCTTGAGGGAGTCGTCCTTGTGGGGGCTGTAGCTGGCCATGGCCGCCTCCGGTTCCCGTGCGGTGAGGAGTTCCCTCACTCTACCGGGGCGCGGTGGGGCGGAAATCGGTCCGGACGGGGCGCGGGGCCGACGCCCGGACCGACGGGGCGTCAGGCGTCGACCCGGCCGACCAGGTCGTATCCGGCCTCGTCGACGGCGGCGGCGAGCTCGGTGTCGGCCAGCGGGGCGGTGCTGTCCACGGTGACCCGGCCGGTGGCGAGGTCGACCGTGACCCCGGTGACGCCGGCGACCTTCTCCAGCTCGGCGGTCACCGCGCCGACGCAGTGGCCGCAGGTCATGCCCGCCACCTGGAGGACGGTGCGCTCGGCGGTGGTGGCGGCGGGAGCCGCGGCCGCGCCGGTGCCGCACGAGCCGCAGCAGGAGCCCTCGGTGGCGGACGGCTCGACGGTGACGGTGGTCTCGCTCATGGTGTGCTCCTGTCGTCAGTGCGTTCGTCGTCAGTGCGGGCGACGCCTTCCGGAGTGGCCCGGGCGGCTGCTTCGATGATGAACATACCATACCCCCCTAGGGTACGCAGAGAGGCGCCGATCCCCTTCGCCGTCCGACGGACGCGTGGCTGCAGTCGCCGGTAGGGGAGTGCGACAGATGCACGGGGGATGTCCGGCACGTCATGGATCTTCGGGGCGAGCAGCCCAGGAGGCGTGCCCCGGGCGCGGTCGACCTCGACGAGGTCAAGCCCTGGGCGCGGGGGAGGAGCGGCCGGGCGTCAGTGGACGGTGACCTGGATGCTCTTGGTGACGTCGCACCTCAACTCCGCACGGTTCGGTGCGTCGGGCCGGCAGTCCCACGCGTTGCCGAACGCCCAGGTCAGCGTGGTTGTCCCGGCTCCCAGGGCGGTGAAGGTCCGGTCGAACTCCGGGGCGCAGCCGGGTACGGGCGGATTCGTCGAGCAGGGGGTGAGGACGAAGTCCGGGCCGCTCTGCAGCACGGCGCCGTCGCCGGCCGAGCTGAGGTACCAGAGCTTCGACAAGGCGCCCCCCGTGGTCCTGACGCCGAGCCGCTGTCCGACCGCGAGGGACACCGTGCTGGGCGGGTACGGCTCGGTGGCGTCCCCGGCGGTCGCCACGGCCGGAAGGGCCACCTCCGTCTCCGGACGGGTGGCGGTGACCATGGGGGCGGCGGTGCCGGCGGCGGGGTCGGACCACCATCCGGCGGAGTAGGAGAGGAGCAGCAGCGCGACGGCCAGCAGCACCACCACATCCCTGATGACTCGGCGCAGCAGTGGTGTCATCGGTTCTGGGCTGCTGCGGATGATGGGCGGGGCGCCGGAGGCGGAGGGACCGACGGGGCACGAGCAGCACCACGGCCACCACTGAGGCCTGGTGCGCGGGTTCAGACGGGCGGGAGCAGGTCGCTCTCGCTGACGGTGTACGTCAGCGGGGGATAAACGAAGTCCGTCTCCTGGTTCTCGCGGCGCCGCAAATGGTAGAACGCGCGGCGCTGCTCCTCGTCGGCCGAGGTGAGGCGGGCGCCCTGGGGGAGGTACGGGTGCCCGTCGTCGCCGAACCGGAGGAGGGTCTTCGAGGTGCGGAAGGTCAGGCCCAGCCACACGTTGTCCGTCGCGGGGACGGGCTTGTCCAGGACGATCCGGTGCCGGAGGCGGCGGTTCGACTCGACGGAGAACACGATGACGCCGTCGTGGGTGAGCGGGAGCTCGAACCGTTCGCCGCCGACCGGCTCCTTCGACTCGACGATCAGCCTCCTCGGCGGGCCCGCGTCGGGGTCCCGGTAGCAGGAGAAGACGGCGATGAAGGAGCCCTCGGCCAGGTCGAGGGCCTGGTCGGAATGGGCGCCCATGGTCGTGTATGCGTTCGTGTAACTCTCGAAGAGGGCGTTGTCGAAGGCGAGCGGGAGCCCGGCGTGCTCCTGGATCCGCCGTGCCAGCCGTTCGTGGACCGGGCGGAAGCGCTGTGCCGGGTGGGCGTACCGGGTGGTGGTGCGGACGAGGGGCACGCCGCCCGTCCCGTCGGGCCTGGTGAGCGTGGTGCCCCGGCGGCCCTTCCCCAGCTCCTCCAGGAGGGCCGAGCCGGACAGTTCGGCGAACAGTCCCGGCTCGGCGGGCAGGGCGTAGGAGCGGACCTGGTCCGCGATGCTAGGCACGAGGGGCACGGTAGTCCCCCGTGTTCATGCTGAACCGGAACCGGTCGCCGTAGTCGACGAAGGCCCAGCTCCGGTTCTCCTCGGCGTACAGCCCGCGCAGCTCGTCCGTCCCGGTCCCGGTCGGCGGCTCCAACTCCACCAGCTCACCGGCGGACTTGAGGAACGTCCGGCCGTCCCGGTGGAGGGCCTCGGTCTTCGAGCAGCGCACCACGTAGCCGAGTCGGGTCGGGAGCAGCCCGGCGTCCAGGGCCGAGGGCCGGATCTCGTGGGTGTAGAGGCGGTTGGTGGACAGCGGCACGAAGAAGACCGACCCGGGGTGGAGGGTCAGCTCGAACTGGGCCGGGAGGGCGTCCCCGTGGGCTTCGCGGGCGGAGTCCTTGAGGCGGAAGCGGAGCCTGGTCAGGCCGCTGGTGCGCCCGGTTCCGTGGTCGAAGGGGTCGTCGGCCAGGGGCTGGAGCTCGTCGAGGCCGTCGTAGAAGGTGCAGAAGGCCATGATGCCGTCCGCGGGCATGTCCTTGGTCTTGTCGGCGTGGGACGAGATCTTGGCCTTGGACTGCTTGCGCCCGGGCGTGGCCCGGGTGTTGTGGTAGGTCTGCGCGAGGACGTGGTTCAGCGGCGCGTGGTCGCGGAAGACGGTGGCGGCCTCGCGGTTCAGGGCGTCGACGATGTCGGTGTCGGTCGGGCCGAAGTTCTCGGTCGGGCCGGACAGGTTGGTGGAGCAGCGCAGCAGCCGGAAGTGCAGGTCGTCGCCGTCGCGGGTGACGGGGGTGAGGTAGATCCCGCTGCGGTGGGCCGAACCGGGCTTGTCGGACTCGGTCAGGGACTGGAACGCGTGCTCGGCACGGACCCGGTGGAAGTGGTCGGCCTCGGGCTCGAAGAAGCGGGGGTAGTAGACGCCGGCGCCGTGCACCCGGACGGGGACCCGGCCGAGGCCGACGACGGGCCAGGGGGCGTCGGCGTGGTCGGTGGAGAGCTCCCGGACGACGAACACGCGGGCGGCGGGGGCGAGTCGGCGGCCGTCGAGGGCGGAGATGTCGCCGGCGAGGTAGAGGGTCTTCCCGGTGAGGTCGGTGGAGGCGAGGTCCTCGGGCCCGATCGTCGCCCCGAAGAAGTCGAGGTTGCGCACCGTCGGCGGTGCGACCAGGACGTTGTGCGCATCGTCCAAGCGTGCTTCGCCGTGGCCCGTGGTGTCCGTCGTCGTGTCCATCGGTTGCTACCTGCCGTTCGCTGCCCTGGGAGGTGCGCGGGACGTCGGGCGGGCCGACTTCTCGCGCAGGCATGTTCAGGTGGTGGGGAGTTCGCCGGCCGCGACGGCGGCGACGAAGGACACCCATGCCTCGGAGGGGAGGACGAACGCGGGGCCGCCGGGGTTCTCGGGATCGCGGACGGGGACGCGCCGAGGCGCCGGGCGATCCGCGAGGATCGCCCGGCGCCTGCGGTACGGGCCGGACCCCGGGGTCAGAACCGTCCCTGGTTCAGGGCGTTCTGCAGGGCCCTGATGGTGGCCGGGCCCCACTGGCCGTCGACGGTGAGGCCGGCGCCGCTGGCGTTGAGGAAGGTCTGCAGCGCCCGGTAGGTGGCGGGGCCGGGGTCGCCGTCCTCGACCAGTCCGGCGTTGCCCCACACGTTGAGGTGGTGCTGGAGCGAACGCTTGGAGTCGGGCCCCCACTGGCCGTCCGGGGTGGAGCCGCAGACCCGCTGGACGGCCATGATGGTCAGGGTGCCGAACTGGCCGTCGACGGTGAGGCCGGCGCCGTCGTCGATGTACGCGAAGTACGCGGACTCGGTGGCCGGGCCCCACTGGCCGTCGGCGTTGGTGCCGACCTTGCCCTGGAGCCAGCGCACGCCGGCGGCGGTCTTCGGCCCCCAGGCGCCGTCGAGGTCCAGCGCCGGGCTGTAGCCCATGTCGTTGACGGCCTGCTGCTGGCGCGCTATCGAGCGCACGGACGTCATGGGGCCGCCGCCGGACGAGCCGCCCCCGAAGGCCTTGAACGCCGATTCGGTACCGGGCCCCCACAGGCCGTCGGCGGTGACGCCGACCTTGTTCTGCAGCCAGCGCACGCCGGCGTCCGTCTTCGGCCCCCAGGCGCCGTCGACGTCCAGTGCCGGGCTGTAGCCCAGGCCGTTGACCGCCTGCTGCTGGGCGGAGACCGACCGCACCTGGGTCATGCCGCCGCCGCTCGCGCCGCTGGAGTCGGTGGGCGGCGGGGTGTAGCCGCTGCCCGCCCAGTCGATCGGGCGGACCTGCGCCGGCATGCCGTTCTGGACCCAGGCGCGCAGCTGCGCCCCCGGGCAGTCGGTGGAGTTGCCGGGGAGCATGCCGTGGTAGGTCTTGGTGAGGACGTGGCCGGCCATGTCGCAGGCCTTCTCGTACATCGACCGGATCGCGGACATCGCGATGTCGGTGGCGTCGCCGCTCTCGCCGATGAAGCAGACGCCGATGTGGGTGGTGTTGGCCCCGTAGGCGTGCGCGCCCTGGAGGTACCAGCCGCGGCCCTCGAAGATCCGGCCGCTGGTGTCGACCAGGAAGTTGTAGCCGATGTCGGACCAGCCGTTGGAGTCCATGTGGTAGTTCTGGATCGACCGGAGCGTCTGGGTGGTCGGCCCGTCCGAGTAGTGCACGGTGAACCCGGTGCGGTTGCCGATGGCCACCGGCGTGATGTCCTTCGCCGGGCGGGCGCCCCACTGGGCGCGGGAGTAGATGTGCAGGGTGTCGGAGTCGGGGCCGGCACCGGTGCCCGAGCCCCGCTCGATGAAGGAGCCGTCCTTGACGTACGGGTAGAGCTTCCCGGGGCAGTCCGTGTGGGTCACCGTGCGGACGTCCGTGTGCCCGACGATCCGGAGGCCCGCGCCCTTCTCGTTCTGCAGCCAGCCGCAGAGCGTCCTGATGCCCGCGACCATCTCCGGGGTCACGTCGTCGTCGGCGCCCATCAGGCCCATCACGGCGTAGTAGTCGGAGTTGGCCCCGGGCGACTCGGTGCCGTTCGCGCCGGACCGGTAGTTGAGTCCGCGCCCCTCGTAGATGGAACCGTGCCTGCAGACCAGGAAGTTGTACGGGATGTCGTCGTACTCGGGCTCCCCGTTGCCGGTCCACTCCCGGATGTCCTGGGTGAGGCCGTGGTGCATCGACTCGTCCTGGATCTTCCTGACCAGTGCGGCGCACTGGCTGTGGGGATCGACGGACTTGTGCCCGCCGCCCTCGTGGTGGATGACGATGCCGCCGACCCACGGGGAGAAGGGACCGAAGTCGGTTGTCTTGGGCGGCTGGGCGCCCCATTCACTGCGCGAGATGATGGTGACCATCTGGTTCTCCGGAAGTCGTGCTGGGCTTGCTGACAGGACGGGCGGGGCGGGCGTCGGGTGAGTCGGGCGTCGGGTGCGCTACGCGGCCCCGATGACGCCCCCGTCCGTCCGCCGGATCACGAGCACGGCCGAGCGCGGGCGGCCGCCGGCGTCGTGGTCCGGCCAGTTGCTGACCGCGCGGGGATCGTCCTGGGTGGGCGTGCCCCAGGCGAGGGTGTGCTCGCCCGGGTGCTGGACGTTGACGAACATGGTGCGGCGGTCCGGGGTGGTGACCACGCCGGTGATCTCGGCGCCGCGCGGGCCGGTCAGGAAGCGGCGGATCTCGCCGGTGGCGGGGTCGGCGGCCAGCATCGCGTTGTTGCCCAGGTGCTCGTGGCCGGTCTCGGCCCGGTTCTGGTCGAAGGCCGGGATGCCGGTCCCGATCCACAGCCGGCCGTCGGCGTCGGACCACAGGTTCTTCGGCGAGGCGAACATGCCCGCGGCGTCCAGGTGGACCTGGTGGTCGTGGGCCGGGTCGCCGGCGAGCACGAAGACCTGCCAGTGGAAGCCGGTCGCCCGGCCGTCGCCCTGGTCGGCCGTCCCGTCCTCGCGCCAGCGGATCACGTGGCCGTACGGGTTCTCGGCGCGCGGGCTGACCGCGGCCCGGTGGGCGTTCGGGCCGGCGGCGCAGTGGCCGAGGCCCGGGCTGTTCGCGAGCGCGCAGAACGCCGTCCCGTCCGGGCTCACCGAGGTCTGCTGGGGCCGCTCCAGCGGGGTGGCGCCGAGCGAGTCCGCCGCCAGCCGGGCCCGCAGCAGGACGTCGGCCTGGTCGGCCCACCCGTTGGCGACGGTCAGCGGGCCCTGGCCGTGGGTCAGCGGCAGCCACCGGCCGGTGCCGTCGTCCTCGAACCGGGCGACGTACAGGGTGCCGTGGTCCAGCGGGCTGCGGCCCTGGGAGCGCAGCCGCCACCAGCTGTCCGAACCGACGAACTTGTAGAGGTAGCCGCCGTTCTCGTCGTCGCCGCTGTAGACGACGACCCGGCCGGCGGACTCGGTCACGCTCGCCCCGACGTGCTGGAAGCGGCCCAGCGCGGTGCGCTTCACGGGTGCCGCCTGCGGGTCGGCCGGGTCGATCTCCACCACCCAGCCGAAGCGGTTGGCCTCGTTGCCGTTCACCGCGAGGTCGAAGCGCGCGTCGGCGCGGTGCCAGCCGTGGCCGTCGCCGCGGGCGCCGAGGCCGGCCCGCTTCTGGGCGCGGGTCGCCCGCCACGTCCGGTCGTCGGTGCCGAAGTAGCCGGCGGTGTTGCGCTCGCCCGCCAGGAACGTCCCCCACGGGGTCACCCCGTGCGCGCCGGTGCCGAGCGTGCCCGTGGCGGGTGTGCCGGTCCGCAGGGCCGGGTGGTCGGCGCCCACCGGTCCGGAGAAGGTGACGGGCGTGGCACCGGTGACGCGCACGTTGCGCGGGGAGTCGGCGAGCTGCCAGGTGCCGCCGGTGCGGCGCACCTCCAGCACGCTGACGCCGTGCGCGGCGAGCGCCTTGGCGACCTGCTCCTTGCTCACCCGTCCCTCCGTGGCCGCCGCGCCGGTGCGGCCGTACAGCAGGGCGGCGTCGGTGGACTCGTGGGTGAGCACCAGGGTGCCGTGGGAGTCGTCGGTGCCCGGGAAGAAGTGCAGGCCGGCGTGGTGGGAACCGACCTGCTCGGCCTGCTCCGCCGCGGTGTTGCCGCCGTCGGCACGCCACTTCGGGCCGCTCTCGCGCACGGCCTGCCCCCACGGAGCGAGCACCTGCACGGAGTACCCGGCGGGCACGGTGACGGCGTCGGCGCTGCTCGCGGGGACGGCGGTGAAGCCGAGCGGGTGCGCCGCCGCACCGGCCGTGCCCGGCTGCCCGGCGGGGGCGGCGGAGGCGGGGGACGCGGAGAGGCCGAGGAACGCGGCGAGGGCGATGGTGCCGCCGGTCAGGGCCTGACGGCGCGACAGGCCGACGGCCACCACGTCGTCGAACGTGCGGCGGGGTGCTGTCTCCGGTTGCGGAGTGTCGTGATCTGGCATGGTCGCCACCCAAGGGAAGTCGGCCCGCCGGGGCGGGGTGCGGGGCTGAAGAGGACCGGGTGCGTGCGCCGCGTCCCGTGCTCGGGGGCCGTGCGGCGACAGCCGGTCGGCCGGAGCGAAAGGTCGGCCGGAGCGAACGGATCGCCGCGGGTCTCGCGGACCTGAACCTAGATCGAGTTCGACCCCCGTAGCCATCCTGAATCCGTCTCAGATGCTCCGGCGCCCCATCCCGGGACGGCGTGGGACGGCGGGGACGCAGGGGACGGGAACCGGAGCCGGGCCGACGGGCATCGTGGTACCGGAATCCGGCGATCCACGGTTCCGGACGGACGGAAGAGCACATGGAGGCGGCATGCGGTCAGCGCGGGAGCGGCGGAGCGGCTGGATCCGGCGGGCGGCCTGGACGGCGGCCGCCCTGGTCCTGGCCACGGGCGGCACGCTGTTCGGCAACAGCCGCGTCCTCGCGGCCTGGCACTACTGCCTGGTCCAGGACCACGAGCCCAACCCGAACCTGGCGATGGCCACGGTGTCCTGGTGGACGGTCGTGCTCGTCGCGCTCCTGGCGCTCGGCGCACTGCTGGGCCGCCGGCCGAGCAGCCGCCGGTACCGCCTGCCGGCCCTGCTCGCCGCCGCGGCCGTCCTGACCTGGCTCTACGTCACCGGGATGGGATCCCCCGCGCCGCTGCAACCCGGGCAGCCCCGGGACTCCGTGTGCCGGGTCCTGCCGCCCTTCCCCTTCACTGGCTGAGCGGCCGCGAGCCGCGGACCGGCCGTACGCGAGAACGCCCGGCCGGGAGGTCCCGGCCGGGCGTTTCGTCAGTCCACGACGGTCCCTAGCACCAGACCGGGCGGGAGCCGTAGTTGGCCTGGTAGTCCAGCTTGGCCCAGGTCAGCGGGCCGACGATGCCGTCGGGCTTGAGGCCGGTGCAGGTCTGGAACTTCTGCACCGCGGCGAGGGTCTTGGGGCCGAAGTACCCGTCGACGTCCGGGCCCTGGTAGGCGAGGGAGTTGTACAGCTCGCACTGCAGGGCCTTGACCGCGTCACCGCTGTCGTCCTGGGAGAGCTCCGGCTCGCTGGTGCTGTAGCCGCCGCAGAGCTGGCTCGGGGACGTCGCGGCCGAGGCGCTGCCGGCGGTGGTCACGCCGAAGCCGGCGGCCAGGAGGGTGGCGACCGCGACGGCCGCGAGCTTGTTGCGCATGGTTCTTCCTTCGGTACGCGTGACGGGGAGGACTCGGTCGGGCCGGGTCAGCAGATGTAGTTCGCCGCCGTGTCGATGTCGCTCTGGTTGTCCAGCCTGTTCCAGGTCAGCGGGCCGACGATGCCGTCGGGGTCGAGACCGGCGCACTTCTGGAACTTCTGCACGACGGCGAGGGTGTTCTTGCCGAAGATCCCGTCCACCTTGAGACCGGCGCCGCGCACGCTGTAGTTGAGCTCGCACTGCAGCGCCTTGATCTCCGGGCCGCTGTCGTTGAGGCTCACCTGCGCCTCGTTGTCGCTGTAGTAGCCGTACTGGGTGCACACGGCGGGGGTGCTGGCGGACGCGGTGGTGGCGGTGCCGATTCCGAGGCCGGTGAGCATGACGGCTCCGGCGGCGATGGCAGCGAGCTTGGTACGCATGGGTGTTGTCCTTCACAAAGGTCAGGTCGATGGTCGGGGTGGGACGGCGGGGCCCCTGCCGGCCGGGCCGGGTGAACGGCCCCGGGCGGTCAGGCCGTGACGTGGTACCAGTAGCCGCCGGTGCGCAGGGTGACGTAGTGCACGTCGGTGCCCGTCTCCTTGGCCTCGTACATCATGTCCGCGCCGGTGGCGGAGTCGGTGCCGGCGTAGAGCACCACGTGGTGGGTGTTGTGGGCGTCGGTGCCGAAGTACTCGACGTCGCCCGGCTGCCGCTGGTCCTCGGTGATCGGGGTGAGGTGCTTGTCCAGGGTCTGGTCGGTGGTGTCGCCGCCGTTGGCGAGGTCGATGCCGGCGCCGAACCAGAAGGCGGCCCGGACCAGGCCCGAACAGTCCATCCCGGCCGTGGTGTTGGCCGGGCAGGGCTGGATCGAGCCGGTGTAGCCGTCGCAGGTGCCCAGCGACGGGCCGGGGCCCTCGCCGCGCAGCGAGTGGCCGCCGCCCCACACGTACGGGACGCCCAGGTAGGACTTGGCCGCGTTCAGGACCTTGGTGGCGTCGATCGGGCCGCTGGGCAGCGGGGCGGGGGTGGCGGTGTAGAGGGCGTTCTTGACGCCGGCGCCGACGATGCCGTCGATGGCCAGGCCCTGGGCGGCCTGGAAGTTGCGTACGGCGGTGTCGGTGGCGGGGCCGAACTGCCCGTCCACGACGAGGCGGCCCGCGTTGAAGGTGTTCAGCATCGTCTGCAGGGTCGAGGCGCACTGCCCGCTCGCCCCGGTCTGCAGGTTCCCGCACTGGGTGCGGAGGTCGACGGTGCCGGAGGCGGCGGTGGCCGCCGTGTCGAGCGCCGACTTGGTGGCCGGGCCGACGATGCCGTCCGCGGTGAGGCTGTGCGCGCCCTGGAAGGTGCGCACGGCGCCGTCGGTGGCGGGCCCGAACTGGCCGTCCACGGTGAGGTGGGCGCCGGTCAGGTTGAGCTCCGCCTGGAGCTGGGTGACGCAGCCGTCGGCCTCGCCCTGCTGGAGGTTGGCCGGGCAGGACGGGGAGGTGATCGGGATCGGGGCCGGCGGGGTCGCGGCGGAGGCGGTGGAGGCGCCGAGGCCGGTCAGCGCGGACGCCAGGGCCAGGCCCAGGCCCAGGCCCAGCGACAACCGGCGCCGGGCGGGGAGGGGGGTGCTGCTCACAGGAGGGTCTCCGGTTCCGTGATGATGCGCCAGGGCGGCCGGTGATCAGCCTCCCTGACGCCCGGTGTGCTCGACGGGCGGGTGCTACTCGAACAGCCCCGAGTCGCTGGGTATGTAGGGGAAGCAGGCGCCGTGCTTCCCGCCGTACTGCGCATCACCGCGGTAGAGGAGGTTGTCGCCGGTGAAGGGGCCGACGATGCCGTCCGGCTTCACGTGGACGAAGGACTGGAACCACTGGACCTGGTCCTTGGTCTTCGGGCCCCAGATGCTGTCCTCGTCGATGGTCGCCCGGTTGTTGGCCCGGGCGACGTCGTTGAGCAGGTGCTGGACGCACCAGACGCCGGTGGAGTCGTTGGTCTGGTTGTCGCCGATATAGCCGGCGGACTCGGAGGCGGCGGCGGTGCCGGCCAGGCCCAGCAGGGCGGTTCCGGCCATGGCCACCGCCAGCACGGCGCGACCGAAGGACTTCGCGGTCATGGGTTGCTCCTCGCGGTACGGGTGGTCAGGGGCCGTAGGTGGTCGGGATGTACTGCCAGCAGTAGGCGTCGTAGCTGCCGACGTAGTACGGGTCGCCGTCGCTGATGATCGCGTTCCCGGTGAGCTGGCCGACGTAGCCGTCCTGGAGGAGCGACCGGCCGCTGATGAAGGTGTGGGCCTGCAGCCACTGGACGGCGGACTTGGTCTGCGGGCCCCAGAGCCCGTCCTCCGCCAACGGCGCGGGGCGGTCGGCCTGCGTGGTGCGGTTCAGGAAGTAGTTGATGTTGTGCTGGACGCACCACACGGCGTGGGTGTTGTTGGCGTAGCCGTCGCCGATGAACGGCGCGCCCTGGGCGGCGTCGGCGGTGCCGGACAGGCCCAGCAGCGCCGAGCCGGCCAGGGCCAGTGCCGCCGCGGCGCGGCCGAAGTTCCTCTTGCTCATGCGTCAGTCCTCCTGCGCCGGTTGATCAGGGGCCTTCGACGGTCGGGATGTACTGCCAGCAGGGGGCGCTGGGGCTGCCGACGGAGTCGGGGTAGCCGTAACCGACGATCAGGGATCCGGTGAGCGGGCCGACGATGCCGTCGGACTGGAGCCACTGGCCGCCGACCATGGCGTCGGTCTGCATCCACTGGACGGCGGCCTTGGTCTTCGGCCCCCAGTAGCCGTCCTCGTCCAGCCGCGCGGGGCGGTTGGCCTTGGTCGTGATGTCGATGAAGCGGTTGAGGTTGTGCTGGACGCACCACACGGCCTGGTGGCTGTTGGGGTAGCCGTCGCCGATGTACGGCGCGCCCTGGGCGGCGCTGGCGGTGCCGGACAGGCCCAGCAGCGCCGAGCCGGCGAGGGCCGCCGCCACCACGGTGCGGCCGATGGTCTTCAGGGTCATGGGACTCTCCTTGCGGGACGGTGGTCGGGGGCGGCGTGCCGTCGGGCACGTACGGCCCCGGGCGGTACGCGGTGTGGGGCCCGGGCGGGCTCCGCCGCGCGGGACCGGCCTCGGCGAAGGCCGGGAGGTGCTGCCGGTACGCGTCGGATCGGGTGGGCGCCGTCGGCGCGCGGCCACCCTGCTGCGGCGGGGACGCTGCCGTACTCTGCCGGACTCCGTGGTCCGTCCGGAAGGTCTTCCGACGTCCCATCAGTCCCAGGGACGTGTCCCACGGTGCGGCCCCGCTCCGTGGGACGTGAGGTGGGGCGCGGGCCCGGGTTCCGGGGAACCTGGTCGCGGTCTTCTCCAGCGCCGTCCGCAAGGGCCGCTGGCGCCCCGGCCGCCGCACCCACGCGTACGCGG
>NZ_JBHZCY010000156.1:0-20937 GCF_042786665.1 Kitasatospora sp. NPDC059146
GGGATCCCGCCGGGGCCGCGCGTTCGGACAACCGCTTCCGGGCCGGGTCAGTTGGCCCGGTCGAAGTCGATCGCGCTGTAGGCCCGCAGCTTCGACAGCTTGTGGACCGAGTTGATCTCGCGGATGGTGCCGCTCTTGGAGCGCATCACCAGCGAGCTGGTGGTGGCGGTCTCCGAGCGGTAGTGCACGCCGCGCAGCAGCTCGCCGTCCGTGATGCCGGTGGCGACGAAGAACACGTTCTCGCCGCTGACCAGGTCGTTGGTGGTGAGCACCCGGTCCAGGTCGTGCCCGGCGTCGAGGGCCTTCTGCCGCTCGGCCGCGTCCTTGGGCCAGAGCCGGCCCTGGATGACGCCGCCCATGCACTTCATCGCGCAGGCCGCGATGATGCCCTCGGGGGTGCCGCCGACGCCCAGCAGCAGGTCCACGCCGGTGCCTTCGCGGGCGGTCATGATGGCGCCGGCCACGTCGCCGTCGGTGATGAACTTGATCCGGGCGCCCGCCTCGCGGATCTCCCGGACCAGGCCGTCGTGGCGCGGACGGTCGAGCACCATCACGGTGACGTCCTCGACGGCGCTGCCCTTGGCCTTGGCGACCCGGCGGATGTTGACGGCCGCCGGGGCGGTGATGTCGACGTAGTCGGCGGCCTCGGGGCCGCAGACCAGCTTGTCCATGTAGAACACGGCGCTGGGGTCGAACATGGTGCCGCGGTCGGCGACGGCCAGCACGGCGACGGCGTTGGCCATGCCCTTGGCGGTCAGCGTGGTGCCGTCCACCGGGTCGACCGCGACGTCGCACTCGGCGCCGGTGCCGTCGCCGACCCGCTCGCCGTTGTAGAGCATCGGGGCTTCGTCCTTCTCGCCCTCGCCGATGACGACGACGCCGTTCATCGAGACGGTCGAGACGAGGGTGCGCATGGCCTTCACGGCGGCGCCGTCGGCCCCGTTCTTGTCGCCACGGCCGACCCACCGGCCGGCGGCCATCGCGGCCGCCTCGGTGACCCGGACGAGTTCGAGCGCGAGGTTCCGGTCCGGAGCCTCGGGCGCGACCTCCAGGGCACTGGGAAGGTGGTGCGGGTACTGCGTGGTCATCGTCGTTACCTCTCTGTACGCGACGGCCAGTGAGCGCCCGACTACTGCCAGGTCGAACGCCGTGGTGAGGGTAGTGCGATCGTATCTGCCCACGAGATGACTGTCTGTGGCGCGGGTCGCCACCCCGGGCGGAAGGCCCCGGTTCGTCCCGGTTCACCCGTACGTGCACACCCCGGGTGGCCGGGCCGTTGTGTGGATGAGTCACCATGGGTGGGTGGCTGCAGAGAGCAAGGGCATGAGGGGTCGGCAGACCGTACGGGACATGGTCCTGTCGATGCTGGCGGTCGGTTTCGTCGTCTGGATCGGTTACCTGTTCCTCCCGCACGACGCGAACGGCGATCCGGTGCACGTGGTCGCCTACAAGGTCGAGGCGGCCTCGGCGAAGCGCGCCGCGCCGTACCCGCTGCTGTCCCCGGAGGGGCTGTCCGACAAGTGGCGGGCCACCTCGGTCAGCTACACGCCGGCCGCCATCAACAACGGCAAGGGCAACGCCTGGCACCTGGGCTTCGTGACGCCCTCCGGCCAGTACGCGGCGGTCGAGCAGGCCGACGTCCCGCGCGAGAAGCTGCTCGCCGACAAGGTCGCGGGCGCCCAGCCGGACGGCACCGCGGACGCCGCCGGGCGCACCTGGGACCGGGTGCAGGGCGACAAGGCCCGCGCGCTGGCCGTCCAGACCGGTTCGGCCACCACCATGATCACCGGCACCGCCTCCTACGAGGAGATGGCCGAGCTGGCCCAGGCGCTCAAGTAGCGCGGGGCCCTGCCCGGGCGCGCAGGCCCCCGGCACCCCTCGGACACGCGGAAGGGCCCGCACCGGTACGAACCGGTGCGGGCCCTTCGCCGTCGCGGGGTGCGATCAGACCGTGGTGACGACCTGGTCGTACTCCAGGCGCGGGGAGCGCGGGAACCAGGCCTCGTCGCCCGGCTTGCCGATGTTGACCACGGCCAGCACCGAGTGCTCGCCGTCGCCGAAGAACTCCTTGTTGAGGCCCTCGGCGTCGAAGCCGGTCATCGGGCCGGCGGCCAGGCCGGCGGCGCGCACGCCGATGATGAAGTACGCGGCCTGCAGGGCGCCGTTCAGCGCGGCGGAGCGCTCACGGGTGGCGCGCTCGGAGAAGAACACGTCCTTGGCCTGCGGGAAGTGCGGGAACTGGGTCGGCAGCTCCTCGTGGAACTCGTTGTCCGCGGCCAGGATGGCGACCAGCGGGGCGGTGGAGGTCTTGGCCTTGTTGCCGTCCGCCAGGTGCTGGACGAGGCGCTCGCGGCCCTCGGCGGAGCGGACCAGGACGACGCGCAGCGGCTGCTGGTTGAAGGCGGTCGGGCCGAACTTGACCAGGTCGTAGATGGCCTGGACCTGCTCCTCGGTGACCGGCTCGTCGGTGAAGGTGTTCGCGGTGCGGGCCTCGCGGAACAGCAGGTCCTGAGCGGCGGCGTCGAGTACCAGGGCGTCGGTGGTCATGCTTCTGCACCTCATGCGGGAGGGGGGTTCGTCGGTGTGACCGGCGGAGCCGATCAGTTCCTCCAACATAGGTGAAGATTCAACGATTCCCCAAGCCCTTGTGAGCTGCCTCACAGGGCGGGCCGCACTGCGCCCGGGCTCTGCGCCTGGGCTCGTGGGCGGGGCTCGGTCACTCCCCGCCCGGGCCCGCGCCCTCCTCGGCGGCCAGCGCGGCGTCCAGTCGGGCCCGGGCGCCGTCCAGCCAGCGCTGGCAGACCTTCGCCAGCTGCTCGCCACGCTCCCACAGGGCCAGCGACTCCTCAAGGGAGGTGCCGCCGTTCTCCAGCTGCCGGACCACGTCCAGCAGCGCGTCCCGGGCGTGCTCGTAGCCCAGCGCGTCGTCCGGGGTCGGCGCCGCCGCGTCCTGCTGCTCCTGCTGCTCTGCCATGCGTGCCAGCGTAGGGGCTGGCGCCGACAGGGGCGGGTTCCACCGGTCGAAACCCGGGTGCGGCCGCGCGACCGGCGGCGCTAGCCTCCGCCGCATGATCGAAGTCCGCCCCGCCGCCCCCGCCGACGCGCCCGAGCTGGTCCGGCTGCGCAACCTGATGCTGCAGGCGATGCCCGGCATGGCCGCCTCGGCCGGCCCCGCCCCCTGGCAGGCCGCCGCCGAGCGGATGCTGCGCGAGCGGCTGGCCGCCCCGGCCGAGCGGTCGACCATGTCCGCCTTCGTGGTCGACGACCCGGAGCGCCCCGGCCGGCTCGCCGCCTGCGCCGTCGGCACCCTGGAGCACCGCCTGCCCTCGCCCGGCAACCCGGACGGCCTGTTCGGCTCCGTCTTCAACATCTGCACCGACCCCGACCGGCGGCTGCGCGGCTACGCCCGGGCCTGCACCGAGGCGTTGCTGGACTGGTTCGACGGCCGCCGGGTCGGCCGGATCGACCTGCACGCCAGCAGCGGCGGCGAGTCGCTCTACCGCAGCCTGGGCTTCGCCGAGTACTCGACGGCGCTGTCCCGGCAGCGCTCCTACTGAGGCTCCGCCCGAGGGCCCGCCGGGGGCTCCGCCGCCCCGGGCGCCACGGTGACGTCGAAGCCGCCGCCCGCGACCCGGGCGTGCAGCCCCTCCCCGGCCGCGAGCCGCGCCGGGTCCGTCACCACCGTGCCGTCGGCCCGCTGGAGCACCGCGTAGCCGCGTTCCAGGGTGGCCGCCGGGGAGAGCGCGACCACCCGGGCCAGGGTGTGCCCGAGGTCGCTCTGGGCGTGGTCCAGCCGGTGCCGCAGGGTGCGCCGGGCCCGCTCCACCAGGCCGTCCACCTCCTGGCCGCGCCCGTCCAGCATCCGGTGCGGGGCGGCCAGCGCCGGGCGGCTGCGCAGCCCGTCCAGCCCGTGCTGCTCGCGTTCGACCCGGGCCTGCACGTGCCGGCGGGCCCGGTCGCGCAGCTGGCGGACCTTGGCCAGCTCCTCGCCGACGTCCGGAACCACCCTTTTGGCGGCATCGGTCGGGGTGGAGGCGCGCAGGTCGGCGACGAAGTCCAGCAGGGGCTGGTCCGGCTCGTGCCCGATCGCGCTCACCACCGGCGTACGGGCGGCCGCGACCAGCCGCACCAGCCCCTCGTCCGAGAAGGGCAGCAGGTCCTCCACGCTGCCGCCGCCCCGGGCCACGATGATCACGTCCACCTCGGGGTGCTCGTCCAGCTCCCGCACCGCCGCGCTCACCCGCTCCACCGCGCTGACCCCCTGCACCGGGACGTTGCGCACCTCGAAGCGCACCGCCGGCCAGCGCCGCCGGGCGTTCTCCAGCACGTCCCGCTCGGCCGCCGAGCCGCGCCCGGTGACCAGCCCGACGCACTGCGGCAGGAACGGCAGCCGCCGCTTGCGCTCCGCCGCGAACAGGCCCTCCCCGGCCAGCCGCCGCTTGAGCTGCTCCAGCCGGGCCAGCAGTTCGCCCAGGCCCACCGGGCGGATCTCCGAGGCCCGCAGCGACAGCTGCCCGCGCGCCGCGTACCACTCCGGCCTGGCGTGCACGACGACCCGCGAGCCCTCCTGCACCACGTCCGCGACCTGCTCGAACACCGAGCGGAAGCAGGTCACCGTGAGGGAGACGTCGGCCTGCGGGTCGCGCAGGGTCAGGAACACCACGCCCGCGCCGGGGCGGCGGCTGAGCTGGGTGATCTGCCCCTCGACCCACACCGCGCCGAGCCGGTCGATCCAGCCGCCGATCAGCGCGGAGACCTTGCCGACCGGGAGCGGGGCTTCGGGGGAGCTGGGGTTGGCCATGCGTACGAGGCTAGCGGCGTCCGCCGACACCGTCCCCGGCAACGCCCGCCGGCGTCGTCCCCGGCAGTGCCGGCCGGCACCGTTCCGCACGGCGCCCGCCGGCGCCGTCGCTAGCGGTGCCCGCCGGTGCCGTGCGCCGTGCTGCCCTGCACACCGAGCACCACCAGGCCGGCCGCCAGCCAGACCAGCCCGACCAGCTGTGCCGTGGTCGAGGCCTCGTAGACCACCGCGCCGATCACCGCGATCCCCAGCAGCGGGACGACCAGGTGCCGGAGCCGGTCGGGCGAGCCGTGCCGGACGGTGTACCAGCCGATCACCGAGGCGTGCAGCAGCGCGAAGGCGGTCAGCGCGCCCACGTTCACCACCGAGGTCAGCTGGTCCAGCCCGTCGTCCCGCTCGGCCGCCCAGACCGCCGCCGCCATGGTGACCACCGCGGCCGCCAGCAGCGCCCGGCGGGGCACCGCGCTGCCCGGGTCGACCGAGCCGAGCACGCGCGGCAGCCGTCCCTCCCGGCCCATCGCGAAGACCAGCCGGCCGGCCGCCGCCTGCCCGGCGAGCGCGGCGAAGGCCGCGCCGATCGCCTTGCTGGCGGCCACCAGCAGGTGCAGCCAGTGGCCGATGCCGCCCTCCACGGTGTCGTAGAAGGCGGAGCCCTGGGAGGCCGGGTCGGCGGCCAGCTGCTGCGGGGTGGTGGGCTCCAGCACGGCCGCCAGGTAGGTCTGGGCGACGAACAGCAGCCCGGCCAGCGCCAGGCACCACAGCACCGCCCGGGCCACCGCGGCGGAGGCGCCGACCGCCTCCTCGACGAAGGTCGCGATCGCGTCGAAGCCCAGGTAGGAGAGCACCGCGACGGACACCGCGGAGACCACCGCGGTGAGCGAGAAGCCCCCGACGGCGGTGAACGGCGTGTCCCAGCCGCGCCGCGCGCCGTCCCGCACCAGCACCACCACGGCCGCGACCACGAACACCGCCAGCACCGCGATCTCCAGGGCGAGCACCGCGAAGCCGACCGCGGCCGCCGTCCGCACCCCGACCAGGTTGAGCGCGGTGGTCACCAGCACCGCGGCCGCCGTCCACACCCAGCGCGAGACCCCGGGCACCAGCGAGTTCAGCGCGATCCCGGAGAACAGGTAGGCCACCGCGGGGATCAGCAGGTAGTCCAGCATCGCCATCCACCCGGCGATGAACCCCGGCCCCTCGCCCAGCCCGGCCCGCGCGTAGGCGAACACCGAGCCGGTCTGCGGCACCGCGCGGACCATCTGGGCGTACGAGAAGGCGGTGAAGCCCATCGCGACCGTCGCCGCCAGGTAGACGGCCGCCACGGCGCCGTGGCTCCGGGCGTCCAGCACGCCGAAGACGCCGACCGGGGCCATCGGGGCGATGAACAGCAGCCCGTAGACCATCAGATCGCGGACGCCCAGGGTGCGGCGCAGGCCGCTCGGCGTCGGCTGCTCGTTCACAGCGCTCATGGAGACCAGGCTTGAGCAACTTCCGACCCTTTGCGACCGGAAGGCGTCCGGGGCGGCGGTGCGGCCCGCCCCGGGCGGTGGGGCTCCCGGTCGCCCGTACGATGGGGGCATGTCCAACACCGCGCAGCGCCGTGTCCTGCTCGCCGCCCCCCGGGGCTACTGCGCGGGTGTCGACCGCGCCGTGATCGCCGTGGAGAAGGCCCTGGAGCAGTACGGGGCGCCCATCTACGTCCGCAAGCAGATCGTCCACAACAAGTACGTGGTGCAGACCCTGGAGAAGAAGGGCGCGATCTTCGTCGACGAGACGGAGGAGGTGCCCGAGGGCTCGATCGTCGTGTTCTCCGCGCACGGCGTCGCCCCGTCCGTCCACGACGAGGCGCGGGCCGGCAAGCTCGCCACCGTCGACGCCACCTGCCCGCTGGTCACCAAGGTGCACAAGGAGGCCGTGCGCTTCGCCGACGAGGGCTACGACATCCTGCTGGTGGGCCACGAGGGCCACGAGGAGGTCGTCGGCACCATGGGCGAGGCCCCGGACCGGATCCACCTGGTGGACGGTGCCGAGGACGTCGCCAACGTCCAGGTGCGGGACGAGTCCAAGATCGTCTGGCTCTCCCAGACCACGCTCTCGGTGGACGAGACCATGGCCACCGTCGGCGAGTTGAAGAAGCGCTTCCCGGCGCTGGTCAGCCCGCCCAGCGACGACATCTGCTACGCGACCCAGAACCGCCAGGTCGCGGTCAAGCAGCTGGCCCCGGAGACCGACCTGCTGATCGTGGTCGGCTCCAAGAACTCCTCCAACTCGGTCCGCCTGGTCGAGGTCGGCCTGGAGTACGGCGCCAAGGCCGCCCACCTGGTCGACTTCGCCGAGGAGATCCAGGAGTCCTGGCTGGAGGGCGTCACCACGGTCGGCCTGACCAGCGGCGCCTCGGTGCCGGAGATCCTGGTCGACGGCGTACTGGAGTTCCTGGCCGCGCGCGGCTACGACACGGTGGAGACGGTCAAGACCGCCGAGGAGCACCTGACCTTCTCGCTGCCCAAGGAGCTGCGCCGCGACCTGCGCGCCGAGGCGGCCGGCAAGCTGTAGGGCCCGTCCTCGAACCCTGGACCCGCCACGACGGACCCGGTGCCCCGCTGCGGGGCACCGGGTCCGTCGCGCTGTGCGGGCCCGTCGATTGCGGTGCGCCCCCGTCCGGGCTCTCGTAGCTTTGTGCACAGGCTGTGGACAAGCCGGTCGACGGCCGGACGGCGGAAGGCGGAACGATGACGGCGGTATTCGGCGTGGACATCGGCGGCTCGGGCATCAAGGGCGCCCCGGTCGACCTCGCCCGGGGAGCACTCACCCAGGAGCGGCACAAGGTGCTCACCCCGCAGCCGTCCGAGCCCGGGGCCGTGGTCGCCGCCGTCCGCGAGGTGGTCCAGCACTTCGACCACCAGGGGCCGGTCGGGCTGACCTTCCCCGGGGTGGTGGTCGGCGGCCGCACCCGGACCGCGGCCAACGTGGACAAGGGCTGGATCGGCCTGGACGCGGAGGGCCTCTTCCGCGACGCGCTGGGCATGCCCGCGACCGTGCTCAACGACGCGGACGCGGCCGGCCTCGCCGAGACCGAGCACGGCGCCGGGCGGGGCGAGTCGGGCGTGGTCCTGGTGCTCACCTTCGGCACCGGCATCGGCAGCGCGCTCTTCGTGGACGGCACCCTGGTGCCCAACACCGAACTGGGCCACCTGGAGCTGCGCGGCAAGGACGCCGAGCGCCGCGCCTCCTCGGCCGCCAGGGAGCGGCACGACCTGACCTGGGAGCAGTGGGCCGGGCGGGTCGACGAGTACCTGGACCTGGTGGAGATGCTGTTCTCCCCGCAACTGATCGTGATCGGCGGCGGGGTGAGCCGCAAACACGAGAAGTTCCTGCCGCTGCTGAGGGACCGCGGGGCGCGGGTGGTGCCGGCGGAGCTGCGCAACGACGCGGGCATCGTCGGGGCCGCCATGGCGGCGGCCCGGGCGGCGGGCTAGGGCACGGCCCTCGGTGCCCGCGCGCCGGGCCGTCAGCGGGAGCGGTGGAAGCGGCGCTGGGCGACGAAGCGGGCGAGCACGATCAGCGCGGCCAGCCCGGTGCCGGAGAACAGCCAGCCGGCCCGCAGCGCCAGCCCGGTCGCCAGCGCCACCACCTGGGCGGTGACGCCGGAGGAGCTGACCGGGGCGAGCGCCAGCAGTGCCACGGCGAAGGCGATCGGCCCGCTGATCGGGGCGGCCAGCAGGTCGGCGTAGCGGACCCGGACGGCCAGCTGGAAGCAGACCACCAGGTAGCCGAGGCCGAACAGCCAGCCGAGGTCCTCGAAGAGCAGCCGGTCCAGGCCGGCCACCGCCAGCGTGGCCAGCACCGCGAGCACGCCGGTGCCGATCGCGGTCAGCCGGGTCGGCCGGCCGGTCCGGCGCCGTCCGTACACGCGCAGCCGGCGCTTCGGGGCGGGGCGCGCGGCGGGCCGGTCGGCCACCGGGCGCAGCCGGGACGGGGGAGCCGCGGGGGCTCGGGCGCTCTCGGGTGCCCGGCCGGGACCGGGGACGGCGGCCGGGGCCGCGCCGTTCGGCGGACGGCGTCTGGGCCCTGGCGGCTGGGTACGGATGCTCTGCTCCACCCGCCCAACGTACGGTCCGATCATCGCCACACTGTGTAATGGACCGTTCAGGTCTTGTTCCGTGTCCCCGGATGGCGTACTCCTGTGATCGTCACTCAAGGGGCTGACCTGCTCGGCCGAGTCGACACATCATGATCATCCGATGACCGTACGGGGGACCGCCGCATGACCGCCGACTTCACCTTCGAACGCCTCGACCACGTCCAGCTCGACATCCCGGCCGGCGCCGAGGACGAGTGCCGCGCCTTCTGGTCCGGCGTGCTCGGGATGACCGAGCTCCCGAAGCCCCCGGTGCTGGCGGCGCGCGGCGGCTGCTGGTTCCGCGGCGGCGGGGTCGAGGTGCACCTCGGCGTCACCCCGGACTTCCGCCCGGCCCGCAAGGGGCACCCCGGCATCCTGGTGACCTCGCTGGACGCCCTGGCCGAGCGGCTCGCCGCGCACGGCCACGAGGTCACCTGGGACGACCACCACCCCGGCCACCGCCGCTTCTACTCCGCCGACGGGCTGGGCAACCGGCTGGAGTTCCTGGAGCCGCTGCCCGCGCCGACCGAGGCGTGAGCCCCGGCAGGTGCTGCCCGTAGACTTGGGGGTCGGCCCGTACGGTGCCGACCCAACTCCTCCAAGCCCACGGGACTGCGCTTCATGTCGCTCACGATCGGAATCGTCGGCCTGCCGAACGTCGGCAAGTCGACCCTGTTCAACGCCCTGACCAAGAACGACGTGCTGGCGGCCAACTACCCGTTCGCCACCATCGAGCCGAACGTCGGCGTCGTCGGCGTCCCGGACGCGCGGCTGGCCAAGCTCGCCGAGATCTTCGGCTCGCAGCGCATCCTCCCGGCCACCGTCGACTTCGTCGACATCGCCGGCATCGTGCGCGGCGCCAGCGAGGGCGAGGGCCTGGGCAACAAGTTCCTCGCCAACATCCGTGAGTCGGACGCGATCTGCCAGGTCGTGCGCGCGTTCACCGACCCGGACGTGGTGCACGTGGACGGCAAGGTGTCGCCCAAGGACGACATCGAGACCATCCACACCGAGCTGATCCTGGCCGACCTCCAGACCATCGAGAAGGTCCTGCCGCGGCTCCAGAAGGAGGCGCGCCTCAAGAAGGACACCGCCCCCGTGCTGGCCGCCGCCGAGGCCGCCCAGGCGGTCCTGGAGACCGGCAAGACCCTCTTCGAGGCCGGCTTCGACACCGCCCCGATCCGCGAGCTGCACCTGCTGACCGCCAAGCCCTTCCTCTACGTCTTCAACGTGGACGAGGACGAGCTGGCCGACGAGGACTTCAAGAACGCCCAGCGCGCCCTGGTCGCCCCGGCCGAGGCGATCTTCCTCAGCGCCAAGATCGAGTCCGAGCTGATCGAGCTCGACGACGCCGAGGCCCTCGAACTCCTCCAGTCCATGGGCCAGGAGGAGCCCGGCCTCGCCACCCTCGCCCGCGTCGGCTTCGACACCCTCGGCCTGCAGACCTACCTCACGGCCGGCCCGAAGGAGACCCGCGCCTGGACCATCAAGAAGGGCGCCACCGCCCCCGAGGCCGCCGGAGTCATCCACACCGACTTCCAGAAGGGCTTCATCAAGGCCGAGGTGATCTCCTTCGACGACCTGGTCGAGACCGGCTCCATCGCCGAGGCCCGCTCCAAGGGCAAGGCCCGCATCGAGGGCAAGGAATACATCATGCAGGACGGCGACGTCGTGGAGTTCCGCTTCAACGTCTAGTCGATCTGCGGAAAGGCCGCCTGACCTGCGACGGAGTGGGTTGGGCGGCCTTTCGTGCTACCGGGGGACGGCCGTCCTGCCGCGCCGGGGCGAGCCGACCCGTACTGATGAACCGCTTGCCAGGCGTGGCCGATCATGGGCTAGTTTTGGTCTGCACCGCGTGTCCTCCCGGAGGACGTATTCGACGCGACCTGCGTGGACCCTGCTGGGTTCGGTGACGCAGCCTCAGGTGTGCTCCCGGCGGGAGCCATCCGGCATCCGTCTTCGAACACAACGTAAGGGGACGCGCACCGATGGCTGTCGTCGAGTACAGGCCCAAGAACCACAGCTGGGTCCGCGATGTCCTGGTGGGCATTGCGGCGAGCCTCGGCTCGAACCTCCTGTGGCTGCTGGCGCAGGTCGTGGTGCACCGCCTCGGCTGAGCCGGGCGGCGGGCGGGCCTCCGGGGGCCCGCCCCTCATCGAGCCGGAACTCCGGCTAGTCTACGAACCGTCATTGCGGCCCGCCGGGCTTCCCGCTCCGCGACGGTGGAGCCACGAAGGACATGCCCCCACCCGCACGAGTCACTTCGTGCCTGGGGGAACCCTCGTGCTTCTGCAGCTGTCTGCGGCCGAGATCGATCGTCTGAATGCCGGTTGGGACGGGGTGGCCCACCTTCCGCTCACCCAGCTGTTGATCAGTGAGCATTCCGCCGTGAAGGGCACGCCCGCCGGCGACGGGGACATCAGATCGTGGAACAACAGCATTCCGGTAGTGGTCAAGGCGCTGCTGGAGTGCGGTCTCGGCGATGTGGAGGTGCAGATCGAGGTTGACCTGCCGCACACCAGCTCCGCGGTCGACCTGGTGCTGTGTGGCCGGCGCCCTGGTACGGGGGCGGACTCGTACCTTGCGATCGAGCTGAAGCAGGTGCGGCATGCCACCGTCGATCCCGAGTGTCCTACTGCCGTCGATCTCGGATTCCGCGACGGAAAGATCAAGCTGCATCCGGTGAGGCAGGTCCAGAACTACTGCGACTACATGATGCGGTACCTGCCCCACCTGCGGGAGGGGGACGACCGTCTGATGGGTGTGGCACTGCTCCACAATGCCCGGGACCGGGATGTGGCCGCGCTCTTCGATCTGCCCGAGTCCGACTACGGCTGCCTCTACACGCTCGACGACCTGGACCGGTTCCGGAGGGTCCTGACCTCGAGATTCACCGCCGTCTCGGGGGACCGGGCAGCACTCGCGCTGGAGCAGTCCCGTCGCGAGCCACTGCTCAAGGTCACCGACGTGGCGCGGCAGCGGTCCGTCACGGGTGGTGGTCTCACACTTCTCGATGAGCAGTACGTCGCAGCCGACCGGATCATTCGGCGGCTGGAAAGGGTTTCGACCTCTGGCAGCTTCAACGTCGGGCTCTTCGAGGTCGATGACGCCGCCCAGCGCTCCGGACTCGATTCGGGCGGCGGGAAGCGGGTCTACATTCTGCGAGGCGGTCCGGGCAGTGGGAAGAGCGCTGTGGCCCTTGAGCTGCAGCGCACGCTCGGGCTCAAAGGGCGTGAAGCCGTGCTGGCGAGCGGATCGCACGCGTACACGGAGACGCTGCGGGAGCTCATGATCAGTTCGGCCCGCCGTGGGCAGCAGGCCGGCAAACGCCGTGCGGCGCTCAAGCTGTACCAGTACTTCAACAGCTTCACCGAGACTCCGCCGGACGGCATTGAGGTCCTGATCTGCGACGAAGCGCATCGCCTGCGGCGCAGTTCGACGTACCGTTGGACACCGAAGGAACTCCGTGACGACGACCGGCCGCAGGCACTCGAGTTGATGAGGGCTGCCGAAGTACCGGTCTTCCTGCTCGACGACCACCAGTCGATCCGCCCGGACGAGGTGGGTACGGCCGAGTACCTCAAGGATCTGGCCGAGGAGAACGGATACCAGGTCGAAGTGACCGACCTGGAGGGGACGTTCCGTGCGGGCGGCAGCAAGCGGTACCAGAGCTGGGTCCAGCAGTTGTTGGGTTTGGGCGTTTCCGATTCCGTGACCTGGCGACCGGACGGCCGGATGACACTCACGGTTGCCGACTCGCCCGAGCAGATGGAACGGTTCATCCGGGAGCGTGCCTTGGAGGGGGCCACGGCTCGGATCACTGCGGGCTTCTGCTGGCCGTGGAGCAACCCGGAGGGTGAACGACTCGTCGACGACGTGCGCATCGGGGACTGGCGGCAGCCGTGGAACGTGAAACCCGAGCACAGCGTTCCGGGGGCTCCGAGGTCGGACTTCTGGTCGACGGATCCCCGCGGCATCGGGCAGATCGGTTGCGTATACACGGCACAGACCTTCGAGTACGACTGGAACGGTGTGATCATCGGCCCTGACCTGGTCTTCCGCGACGGGACGTTCCGGGTGGAACGGACCGCTTCCGCCGATCCTGCCTTTCGCGGTCAGGTCGACAGTGACACTGTTGCCCGGTGCATCCGTAACGCCTACCACGTGCTCCTCACCCGTGGGATCGTCGGCACCGTGGTCTACGCGGTCGACCCGGCCACCCACCATGAGCTGCGCAGGCGGATCACAGGCGCCATCGGTCTGCAGAACGGCGACGGCGCACCGGAGCTCACAGCCGAAGGCTCACAACTTCCTCCTGGCTTCCGTAGGCGCCGCAGGTAGCCTTGATCCCGTTGTCGCTGCGGCCCGCCGGGCTTCCGCTCCGTCTGATGGAGCACCCAAGGACATGCCCCCACCCGCACGAGTTCCTTCGTGCTGTCCTGGGGGCGTTCCTTGCTGTTCCGCGACTCTGCTGCTGCGGTCGCCGCCGAGTGCATTTCCGGTGCGCTCTTTCTCCGCCTGACTGATCAGTTCGTTCGCGTTCACGGCTACAAGCCGAGTTCGTCCGAGGCCCGCTCGTGGGAGCGGAGCATTCCGGCGCTTGCGAGCGCGTTGAACGACGCGGGCCTCGGGCAGGTGGAGATGCTCCTGGAGTACGGTCTGCCGTTGACCAGCAAGCGGGCCGACGCGGTGTTGGCCGGTGTGCATCCGAAGACCGGGCTGCCGTCCTACGTCGTTGTGGAGTTGAAGCAGTGGAGCAGTGCGGAGCCGGATGACGATGATCCGTCGCTGTGTCGTGTCGATGCCTACTCCAGGGCCGTGCTGAACCCCGTCGACCAGGTTCGCGGTTACTGCGAGTACCTCATCTCCTTCAACGGGGTACTGGCAGAACATCCGGAACGGATCAGTGGCGCCGCGTATCTGCACAATGCCACCGAATTCGGCGTTGGCGGGCTCTTCGGGACCGAGGAGGATGAGCGAGGTCGGCTCTTCATCGGTGCGCGGCGCGGGGAGTTCATCGAGTTCCTGCGCGAGCGACTGGCGGGTCAGTCCGGGGCCTGTGCCGCAGACGAGTTCGTCAACGGGAAGGTCGGCCCGTCCAAGCAGCTCATGGCAGTGGCGGCACATGAGGTGCGTGAGCGCGAACAGTTCGTGCTGCTGGACGAGCAGAAGATCGCGTTCCGAACTGTCCTCAATGCCGTCCGCCGCGCGAAGCAGTCCGATCACAAGGAGGTCGTCGTCGTCACCGGTGGGCCCGGCACGGGCAAGAGCGTCATCGCGTTGTCGCTCCTCGGTGAGATGTATCGGCAGGGCATCACCACGTTGCACGCGACCGGCTCCAGCTCGTTCACGACGACTATGCGGAAGGTCGCGGGTGCCCGGAAGCGTGAGGTGCAGGATCTCTTCAAGTACTTCAACAGCTTCATGACGGCCGAGCGCAATAGCCTTGACGTCCTGGTCTGCGACGAAGCCCACCGGATGCGGGAGACGTCGGCGAACCGGTACACGCCGGCGTCGAACCGCACGGGCAAGGCGCAGATCGAGGAGCTCATCGATGTGGCCCGGGTGCCGGTGTTCCTCCTGGACGAGCATCAGGTCGTTCGGCCCGGCGAGATGGGGACTGTAGCGGAGATCGAGGCGGCGGCTGCGGAGAAGGGGCTCCGCTGCCAGGTGGTATCGCTCGACAGTCAGTTCCGCTGCGGGGGAAGCGACGCGTATCTGCGCTGGGTGGTGCGGTTGTTGGGCCTCGAGCCGGGTGGCCCCGAGACGTGGGAGCCCGACGACAGGATGCAACTCGTGCTGGCGGACAGCCCGGAGGAGATGGAGGCTCTCCTCGATGCCCATCGGGCGCGGAACTACAGCGCGCGCATGACTGCGGGCTACTGCTGGAAGTGGACCAAGAAGGTGACACCCGGGCAGGCGTTGCCCGCAGACGTCACCATCAGTGGGTGGGAACGGCCGTGGAACGTGTACGGGGACCGGGCCGTTGGCGGCGCGCCCCCAGCAGCCCTGTGGGCGACCGATCCGGCCGGTTTCGGGCAAGTGGGCTGTGTGTACACGGCGCAGGGCTTCGAGTACGACTGGAGTGGCGTGATCATCGGCCCCGACCTGCTGTGGCGCGGCGATCGCTGGATCACCGATCGGACGGCCTCGAAGGATCCGGTCTTCAAGAAGTCGACCCCGGATGCGGATGTGGACCGGTTGATCCGCAACACGTACAAGGTGCTGCTGACGCGGGGGATGATCGGCACGGTGGTGTACTCGACCGATGCTGAGACGCGCGAGAAGTTGCGCGAACTGGTCGATCTCCGTTCCGAGTAGCCCTGGCGGACGGCATTGGGCCCGCAGCGGCACCGAGTCGTGATGATCGAGATCCCGTCGACCAGTGGGCCGTGCCCGCGCCGTTTCGACGTCTGACCGGCTGTCATGCCCGAAGGGGCCGGACTCCCTCGGGAGTCCGGCCCCTTCGGGGTCGGTGGTCAGGGGTGGACGGTGAGGGTGAGGGTGCCGTCGGGGGACGGGGTGACGGTGACGGCGGTGAGGGTGGGGGCGAGGGCGTCCGGGTGGTGGGCGGCGGCGCGGGGGCCGATGCCGATGACGCGCATGCCGGCGGCGCGGGCGGCGGCGATGCCGGCGCCGGAGTCCTCGAAGGCCACGCAGTCGGCGGGGGCGAAGCCGAGGGCGGCGGCGCCCTTGAGGAAGCCCTCGGGGTCGGGCTTGCTGGCGCCGACGGACTCGGCGGTGACCAGGACGGGCGGCATCGGCAGGCCGGCGGCGTCCATCCGGACCCGGGCGAGGGGGAGGTCGGCCGAGGTGACCAGGGCGTGCGGCAGGCCGGCCAGCGAGGCGAGGAAGGCGTCGGCGCCCGCGACCTGGACGACGCCCTCGGTGTCGGCCCGCTCCTCGGCGAGCATCAGCTCGTTCTCGGCGAGGTTCTCCTCGACCGGGCGGTGCGGCAGCAGTTCGGCCATGGTCGCGTGGCCCTGGCGGCCGTGGACGACGGTGAGCGCCGCGACGGGGTCGAGGCCGTGCCGCTCGGCCCAGCGGGTCCAGCAGCGCTCGACCACGGCGTCGGAGTTGACCAGGGTGCCGTCCATGTCGAGGAGGAGGGCGCGGGTGGTGAACCGGACGGGGGTGGCGGTCATGGGGCGGCTCCTGGAGGCGGGGCGGAGAGGTGAGCTCTTTGTTCCTCGATGATACAAAAGATCACGGGAGCAGGTGGGCGTTGACCGCCCGGGCCTCCTCGGCCAGCTCCGGCAGCTCCACCACCTCGACCCCGGCCGCCTCCAGCAGTGCGGTGCCCTGGCAGTCGGTGACGAAGAGGTCCGGCTCGCGCCAGGCGACCACGACCCGGGGCACGCCCGCCGCGATGAGCAGCCGGGCGCACGGCACCGGGCGGGAGGCGCGCTGCCCGCAGGGCTCCAGGCTGCTGTAGACGGTCGCCCCGCGCAGTCGGGGGTCGCCCGCCGGGAGCTTGGCCAGGGCCGCCTCCTCGGCGTGGTCGTGCGCGTCCGCCTCCCGGCTGTAGCCCTCCGCCAGCACCTCGCCGTCGGCGCCGACGACCACCGCCCCGACCGAGAAGGCCGTCTCCGAGGGCGGGCAGCGGCGGGAGAGTTCGACGGCCCGGCGCAGGTGGTCGAGGTCGGTGGCGGCGGGGTGGGTCACGGCGCGGGCTCCTTCGGGGCGTACCTGAGCAGGACGACGTCGCCCACCGTACGTGCCTCCAGCAGCCGCATCCGCCGGGTCGGGCCGCCGGGGAACGCGGCCGGGCCGACGAACCGCGGCGCTCCGGGCTGGCCGACCAGCAGCGGGGCGACGGCCAGCTGGAGCTCGTCCGCCAGGCCCTGGGCGAGGAACTGGGTGTGCACCCCGCTGCCGCCCTCGACCATCAGCCGGCGCACCCCGCGCGCGCCCAGGTCGTCCAGCACCGCGCCGAGGTCGACCGAGTCGCCGAGCGCGACCACCTCGGCCAGCCCGTCGAGCCGGGGCCGCAGCACCGCCGCCCCGGCCGCGGTGGTGTAGGCGAGCTTCGCGCCGCCGGTGTGCCAGAACCGCAGGTCGGCGCCGAGGGCGCCGCTCGCGCTGAGCGTCACCTTCAGCGGGTGCTCGGGCCGCCCGGCGGCCACCCGGGCGGCCCGTCGCGCGGGGCCGTCGACCAGCAGGCGCGGGTTGTCGGCGCGCAGGGTGTTGCCGCCGACCAGGATCGCGTCGGCGGCCGCCCGCTCCTGGTCGACCCGGTCGAAGTCGGCGGCGCCGGAGAGCAGCAGGCGGTCGGGGGAGGCGTCGTCGAGGTGGCCGTCGAGGGAGACGGCGGCGCTCAGCAGGACGAAGGGGCGCTGGCCGGGGCCGGGCATGGGCGGACCGTTCTGTCGGGACCGTTCGGGACCGCTCGGGACCGCTCGGGGCGGTTCGGTCGGGCGCCTCCACGGTACGGCCGCCGGTGCCGGCGGGGCCGCCCTCCGATCGCTATGTGAGACGGTTCTTCTCGCCATGCGGGATGGAGCGTAGCGTCGGGGCATCGCGGAAACGGAAACGCCGACCACGTCTCAGGGGGGACCCCATGCCCGGACCGCAGCCTGCCGCCGCCTACACCCACGGCCACCAGGAGGCCGTGCTGCGCTCGCACCGCTCCCGTACCGCCGCCGACTCGGCCGGCTACCTGCTGGCCGAACTGCGGCCCGGCCAGGCGCTGTTGGACGTCGGCTGCGGCCCGGGCACGATCACCGCCGACCTGGCCGAGCTGGTCGGCCCCACCGGGCGGGTGGTGGCCGTGGACGCCTCCGCCGAGGTGCTGGAGCAGGCCGCCGGGTACGTCGCCGGGCGCGGTCTGGCCAATGTCGTGTTCGAACTGGCCGACGTGCACCGACTGCCGTACCGGGACGGCGAGTTCGACGTGGTGCACGCCCACCAGGTGCTGCAGCACGTGGCCGATCCGGTGGCCGCGCTGCGCGAGATGGGCCGGGTGACGGCGCCCGGCGGGCTGGTCGCCGCCCGGGACGTCGACTACGCCACGATGACCTGGTTCCCGCAGGCGCCGGCGCTGGACCGCTGGCTGGAGCTCTACCGGCGGACCGCCCGGGCCAACGGCGGCGAACCGGACGCCGGACGGCGACTGCTGTCCTGGGCCCGGGCGGCCGGTCTGACCGACGTCACCGCGAGCACCGGCACCTGGACGTTCGCGACGCCCGAGCGGCGCGCGTGGTGGGCCGGGATGTGGGCGGACCGGGTGACCGGGACGGCCTTCGGCCGGACGGCGGTGGAACGGGGCTTCGCGGAGCCCGCCGAGCTGGAACGGATCGCGGCCGGCTGGCGGGAGTGGAGCGCCGCCGGCGACGGCTGGTTCTCGATGATCCACGGCGAGGTCCTGGCCCGGGTCGGAGCGGAACGGCCGGGGCCGTCATGACGGAGCGGCCGGAGCGGCCGGGTCGGTAACGGCGGGTCGGTAACGGCGGGGCGGGCGTTCGGAAAGATCAGGTAAAGTCGCGCGACCGTTCAGCTCGGGCCCGTCCGGCCCGCGGGGCGGTGTCGAGAGCCGAAACGCCGAGTCGAGGCCCGCCCCGGCGGGCCGGGGGAGTCCACGTGTCCGAGCCTGAGTCCGCGCCGCCCGCCGCTCCGGGGCCGGACCCGCGGGTGGACTTCCGCAAGGACCCGGGGCCCGCCGAGGAACGGGCCGCGGCCGCGCGGCCGCCGGGCCCGGCGGAGGCCGGACCGGCCGACCCCTGGGCCCCGCCGGTCGAGGCCGGCCCCCCGTCCCCGTCGGCCCCGTCCCCACTGGCCCCGCCCCAGCCGCCGCCCCCGCCGCTGCCCGCCGGCGGCTGGGCCTCGGTGCCGCCCTCCGCCGAGTCCGGCCTGCGGCCCGGCCACCCCCACCCCTACGCCCATCCCCGGCCGGGCCCGCCCGCGCAGCCGTACCCGCACCCCTACCCGCCGTACGTCCTCGACCCGTACGCCCCCCGGCCGGAGCCGCGCACCAACGGCTTCGCCGTCGGCTCGCTGGCGACCGCGCTGAGCCTGCTCTCGCCGGTGGCCCTGGTGTTCGGGATCCTCGCGCTGGTCCAGATCAAGCGGACCGGCCAGCGCGGCCGCGGCATGGCGGTCACCGGCCTGGTGCTCGGGGTGGCGGGCACCCTGCTGCTGTCGCTCGCGCTGGGCGCGGGGGACTTCGGCCCCGCGCGGAACGGACGGGGCGACCGGTACGCGGCCAAGCCGCCCGCCGGGTCGGTCCGCTGGTCGGCGCTGAAGGCGGGGGACTGCTACCTCTCCTCCGGGACGAGCGGGCAGCCGGACGAGAACGGCGACGAGACGGTGTACTGGGTGCGCCGGGTGGCCTGCGCGGAGCGGCACAACGGCGAGGTGGCCGGCACCGTGAAGGTCCCGGAGAGCAGCGGCGCCTACCCGGGCGCGACGGTCGTCCGCGAGCGGGCCGCCGCCCTGTGCCGCAGGGTGCTCGACGACTACGCGCTGGACCAGTGGGCCGTCCCGGACGGCATGGACGACGTCTACCTCTACCCGAGCGCGGGCAACTGGGCGGCCGGCGAACGGTACGTCACCTGCGGCTTCGAGGACCCGGACGACCAGCACCTGGGGACGGTCCGCACCGACCGCCGCAGTCTGACCTCCGTCCAGCTGGCCTACCTGGAGGCCGTCCGGGGCTTCAACGCGGCCTACCTGGACACCCCGAAGCAGGACGTGGCGGTCGCCGAGGCCGAGTACCGGTCCTGGGCCCGCCGGATGGCCGCCGCCTCCCGGGCCGAGGCCGCCGCGCTGCGCAAGCCGACGGCGGAGTGGCCGACCGACGTCCAGGCGAAGATGGACAAGCTGGCCGAGACCCAGTCCCAGGCGGCCGTCGCCTGGGACGCCGCGGCCTCCGGCGGCGACGTGGCGGGCGACCTGCGCCGGGCCCGGGCGCTGGTCGCCAGGACGGTGCCGGTCAGCGTGGACATCCGGCGCTCGCTCGGCCTGTCCACCGGCGAGCAGGTGCCCGACCTCCGGGTCTGAGCCCGCCCGCCCCGAGAGGGCGGGGCCGGTCGCCGGGTTACCCGGCGTTAACCCCGCCCGTACCTGCCGGTAGCGCGGGAGCCGTAGGGTCACCCCGGTGTCCCCGGCCCGACCCCCACGCCGGCCGGGGACACCGCGCCGGGCCGGGCCCGAAGCCGGGCCCCACCCGCTACCCTCCCGCCATGGGCACCTTTCGGGTGATGCGGCAGGACGACAACGGCAACCGCTTCCTGGTCGCCGGGAACCTGGCCGAGGCCGAGGCGCACCGCCTGGCGGCCGAGTTCGAGGCGCGCGGCCACAAGCAGCTGTACTGGGTCGAGGCCCAGGACCAGGACCCGGCCCCGTAGGGTCGGGGGCATGGAACAGGCCGGTGAGACCACTGTCGGAACCCCGCCGAGGATCGTCGTCGGCGGGGTGCTGATCCGCGGCGGCCGGGTGCTCGCCGCCCGCCGCAACGCGCCCGCGTCGGTCGCCGGCCGCTGGGAGTTCCCCGGTGGCAAGGCCGAGCCCGGCGAGACCGAGGCGCAGGCGCTGGAGCGCGAGCTGCTGGAGGAGCTGGGCGTACGGGCCAGGGCGCTGCGGCGGCTGTCCGGCGGGTGGGCCGTGCGGCCGGGGCTGGAGCTGCGCTTCTGGGCCGCCGAGCTGCTGTCCGGTGAGCCGAGCGCGCTGGAGGACCACGACGAGCTGCGCTGGCTGGGCCCGGCCGAGCTGGATTCGGTGGACTGGATCGGGCACGACCGCGAGGTCCTGCCGCAGGTCGCCGAGCTGCTCGCGGTGGCGGGCGACGCGCAAGCCGCCGGATAGGTCAATCGGACAAGACGACCCGGCGGCCGGGATAGCCTGGGTTCTGCTGGGTATGTCGCCTTTCGACACCATTCGTCACCATCGGTGAGCCGCCCCAGCCGGCGACGCCGATCCCGACCAGAGCCGGAGGCCCCGTCGGTGTCGACAACCGGGAACGGCGGCGGGGGAGCGCGCCGGGCAGGCACCGCGGGAGGCGCCGCCGCCCGCGCCCGGC
>NZ_JBHZCY010000157.1:0-20625 GCF_042786665.1 Kitasatospora sp. NPDC059146
GGCGACCACCGCGCAGGGCCACCGCCAACGCCCGCTCCGCCTGCGCGTGCGCCGTACCGGCCTCCTCCAGCGCGGCCGGGGCCGAGACGCCCAGCGACAGGCCCTCGTGCTCCTCCACCACCCCCAGGCAGGCCCGGTGCACCGCGCCGTTGTCCAGCGCCAGCACCACCAGCCGAGGCCCGTGCGCACCGTCCTCCCGCGCCACCAGCAGCTTCTCGCCCACCCGGGCACCCGCCTGCTCGGCCCGGTCCCCCAGCTCCACCAAGGCCTCCGCGGCGTCCGCGTTCGGCCCCGCCCCGGCCACCAGAACCCTCGTCGTGCCCTCCGGCAGACCGCCGAACAGCCCCACCGCCACCTGCCGGGCCGTCGCCACCTCGCCCGCCAGCACCATCCGCAGCAGCGCCGCGCCCATCCGCTCCTCGGCCTGCCGCAGCTCGCGCGAACGCTCCAGGGTGAGCGTCAGCAGCGCCACCGCCGCGTTCAGCACGTACCGCTCGGTCGGCGTGATCCGGTCCTCGGTCCCGACCGCCAGGAAACCCCGGGCCCGCCGGTCCGCCCCCAGCGACTGGACCACCACGTAGTCCTCGTCCGCCGTGTCTATCCCCGGCGACCGTCCCTGCAGCGCGGCACTCGACGGCGCCGGCCGCCGACGCAGCCGGTCCACCTCCGCAGCCAGCCGCCCCGCCCGGCGCGCCGCCCAGTCCGGCGCCACCACCGACAGCGCGCCCGACCCGTCGTACAGCGCCGCCCAGCCCCCCAGCCGGGCCGCCAGCCGGCGCACCACGGCCGTCGTGCCGTCCTTGCCCAGCGCCGCCCGGGTCAGCTCCTCCTGCGCCTCGAAGCTCGTCGTCACCGCCTCGTACTGCTCCGCGGCCAGCGCCGCCGACACCACCTTGCTGATCGCGATGAACGGCGTCGGCTCCGGCACCCGCAGCAACGGCAGACCCCGCTGCTGCGCCGCGTCCACCAGCGGCTGCGGCACCTCGGTGTGCGACAGGCCCACCCCCAGGCCCAGCCCGACCACCCCGGCATCGGCCAGCCGGTGCACGTACGCCTGCAACTGCGCCGCCGTGCGGCCCAGCTTGATACCGGTGGTGAGCAGCAGCTCGCCACCCTCCAGGAACGGCGTCGGGTCGTCCAGCTCGCTGGTGTGCACCCAGCGGACCGGCCGCTCCAGGTGGTCCGCACCGGCGAGCACCGTCAGGTGGAGCGAACTGTTGCGGACGACGGAGGCGAGTGTGGGGGGCATGGCACCTTCGGAGGGTCGACCTGACCGCGCCGTTGCGGCCGGGCGAGGAGAGGGCAGTGGGACTGGTGAGGGTCTCTCCCCTTCATTATGGACGCCCCGGACAACCGGCACTGCCGAATCCACCTCCGAGGCGACTTCTACCGCCCGCCCGCGTCAGCCCCGGAGATCCACCAGCAGCGGCGGAACCTGCTCCCCCGACACCGCCGTCAATGACACCACCGCGTGCCCGGCCGGCAACGCGTGCGCCAGATCCGACGGCGACCACCTGAGCCGCTCCACGTCCCGCGTCGTCACCGACTCCGTCTGCGCCGTCGTCCCCGACAACGCCTTCCGCCCCAGCCGCCCGGCCCGCCGCACGACCCCACCGGAGGTGTCGGGGGTGTGGGTCACCGCGGTCTCCTGCACCAGGTGCGTCCCCCAGGCCTCCGAGAACAGCCGCCCGTCCCAGGGCGCGATCCCGGGGAAGGCCACCCGGCAGCCCACCGCGCCGAACAGCGGCGCCCGCAGCGCCTCCGGCAGGTCCACCAGGGTGCGCAGCAGCAGCACCGCACCCGCGTTCGCGCCGCGCATCCGCTGCAGACCGCGGACGGTGCCGGAGTCCAGCGCCGCCGAGGCATCGTCCACCACCAGCCCGGCGAACAGCGAACGGTCCTCCCGCGCACCGGCCGCCTGCACGAACTGCCCCACCACCAGCCGGGACAGCATCCGGGCCGCCTCCGGGTGGCTGCGCTCGGGCAGCTTCACCCGCACCCGCAGCGGATGGTCCAGCACCCGCATCGCGAACGGGGGACGGCCCGTTCCGTCGGTCGCGAAGGCCCCCTCGAAGGCGGGCCGCTCCAGCAGCCCCAGCCGGTCCGCCAGCAGCGCCCCCGGGTCGTCCGCCCGGCCCCGCTGGCGCTCCCGGTACTCCAGGTCCCGCTCGTACGCGGCCAGCCGGCCCGCCGTGCCGAGCGCCTTCACCAGCGCCGCCAGCGCGTCCTGCTCGCCGCCCAGCAGGGCCCGCAGCTCGCGCACCCCCGGGTAGCGGCGGTACGCGGCGTGGAACGGGCCCACCACCTGCTGCAGCGCCGTCCGGGCGTTCTCCGCGCGGGCGGTCAGCTCGTCCGGCAGCAGGGCGTCGGCCAGCCGCGCCGCGGCCTCGTCCGGATCCTGCGCCGCACCGTACAGGTCCAGCCCGTACACCGAGGCCTGGTCACCGGGCGCGATCACCACGTCGTACCAGGAGTCCGGGCCGAGGTCGGCGTCCGCCGCCCCGACCACCACCGCGCACGCGGTACCGGCCAGCGCCTGCAGGCACAGCGCCTCGGCCACCGGCCGGGCCAGCCGGGCCGTCTTCCCCGTCCCGGCCGGGCCGACCGCCAGCAGCGAGGTGCCCAGCACCGCCGGGTCCAGTGCGAAGTCCGCCGCGCGGTGGTTCAGCGGGTTCTTCGGCACGTCCTGGGCCACACCGAGGCAGACCTGGCCCAGCAGCAGGTCGTGCCGCCGCACCCGGCCGGGCAGCTCACGCGCCTCGGACGGGTGGGCGAAGGCCGCCGCACCGCGCGCGGCCACCTGCTCGGTGAACGCGGGCACGAACGCCGGGTCCGCCTGCGCGGACTCCCAGGCGCGCTGGATCCGCACGTAGTCGACATCGCCGACCGCCTCGGCCTCCAGCCGCGCCGCCGCCTCGAACGCCCCGCCCTGCCGCAGCCCGTCCCACGGGTCCCGCCCCCGAGCCGCCTCCACCACCGCCCCGTCCTCCTCGGCGGGCTCCACCTGCGTCACCGTCCGCGACAGCAGCGGGGCGGCGTAGCGGCGCCAGACCTCGGGCCAGCGGCCCATCCGGCCGAAGACCTTGATCACCACGCCGAGCACCAGGACGTTCAGCGTCAGCACCACGGAGGTGGCCACGAAGACCGACTGGGAGGGAAGGACGCCGATGATGGTCGTCCCGTCCTTGGCCAGCTCGACCCCGTAGACGAAGGCCAGCCACCCCACCACCGCGTTGAGCGCCGCCCGCAGCAGCAGCGGCCAGGTGGGGACGCGGGCGGCCTCCGCGCGTTCCGGGTCGATGCGGCGGTAGCCGAGGCGGTAGACGCCGGGTTCGGCCTCGGGGCGCGGGGCGGTGGCCCAGGCGGCGAGGTCGAAGGCCCCGCCGGGGGCGGTGGCCGGGCGTTGGTGGGGGAGGGGGGTCGGGGGTCTGGTGGTGGTGTGGTCGACCTGGTGGTGTGACCCGTCCTGTGCCATGTACGGCCCCGCTCCCTCGCCCGCCCGGCCCGACCGCCGTCGGTGCCGCCATACCCATGCCGCCGTACCGGCGACACGCCCGCGCTCAGGGTAGTGGAGCGGGGTCTGCGGGTAGTCGTGGCGCTCGGGCTGGCCGTGCCGGACAAGTCGGACGGCGCAGTGCTACCGAGTGGCGCATGCCCGGTCGGGGAGGGCGGCCGTAGCCTGCGAAGCACCGAGCCGAGAAGTCTGGAGATACCCCATGAGCGCCGTAACGCCGCTCCCGCAGGAGCGCCGCCTGGTCACCGCGATCCCGGGTCCGAAGTCGCAGGAGCTGCAGGCCCGCAAGCTGGGTGCGGTGGCGGCCGGTGTCGGCACCACCCTGCCGGTGTACGTCACCCGTGCCAACGGCGGCGTGCTGGAGGACGTGGACGGCAACTCGCTGATCGACTTCGGTTCCGGCATCGCCGTGACCAACGTCGGCAACAGCGCCGAGGCCGTGGTGGCCCGGGCGAGCGAGCAGCTGGCCGCCTTCACCCACACCTGTTTCATGGTGACCCCGTACGAGGGTTACGTGGCCGTCGCCGAGCAGCTGAACGAGCTGACCCCGGGTGACCACGACAAGCGCACGGCGCTGTTCAACTCGGGCGCCGAGGCGGTCGAGAACGCGGTGAAGATCGCCCGCGCGTACACCAAGCGGACCGCCGTCGTGGTGTTCGACCACGGCTACCACGGCCGCACCAACCTGACCATGGGCCTGACGGCGAAGAACATGCCGTACAAGCAGGGCTTCGGTCCGTTCGCCCCGGAGATCCACCGGGTGCCGGTGGCCTACCCGTACCGCTGGCTGACGGGCGCGGAGAACTGCGCTGCCGAGGCCGCCGCGCAGGCGATCGACATGATCAACAAGCAGATCGGCGCCGAGAACGTCGCCGCGATCATCATCGAGCCGATCCAGGGCGAGGGCGGCTTCATCGAGCCGGCCAAGGGCTTCCTGCCGGCGATCGTGGAGTTCGCGAAGGCGAACGGCATCGTGTTCGTCGCCGACGAGATCCAGACCGGCTTCTGCCGCACCGGCCAGTGGTTCGCGTGCGAGGACGAGGGCATCGTCCCGGACCTGATCACCACCGCCAAGGGCATCGCCGGCGGTCTGCCGCTGGCCGCGGTGACGGGTCGCGCCGAGATCATGGACGCCGCGCACGCGGGTGGCCTGGGTGGCACCTACGGCGGCAACCCGGTGGCCTGTGCCGCCGCGCTGGGCTCGATCGAGACCATGAAGGAGCAGGATCTCGTCGGCAAGGCGCAGCGGATCGGCGAGGTCATGCTGGGCCGCCTGCGGGCCATGCAGGAGAAGTTCGACGTCATCGGCGAGGTCCGCGGCCGCGGCGCGATGGTCGCCGTCGAGCTGGTGAAGCCGGGCACCAAGGAGGCGAACGCGGAGGTCACCGCGGCCATCGCCAAGGCCTGCCACGCCGAGGGCCTGGTGGTGCTGACCGCCGGCACCTACGGCAACGTGCTGCGCTTCCTGCCGCCGCTGGTCATGCCGGAGCACCTGCTGAACGAGGGCCTGGACATCCTGGAGGCGGCGTTCGCCGCCGCCTGAGCGGTGTCGCCCGTCAGGTCGTGAAACCCCCGCCGGAGGGTTGTCCGGACAGCGCTGAACGGCCCGTGGGGACCTCTGGTCCTCGCGGGCCGTTCGGTTTTCCGTCCGGTTCCCGGCTGCCCGTCCGGACAGTCCCCGGGCGGTTTTCGCATGCCGCCCGGGTGGTCGGGCATCATCGGGGGGACCGTCCGGAGGGCCTCCGGGGCGGGGTGAAGATGATGTGCGGAATCGCTGGAGGCGCTCGGTCGGGAAGGGCGGTTGACGTAGTGTCATCACCGATGGACAGCGAGCCCCAGCCGTTGGCGGGGCCGTCCGCGGGGCCTCCCGGAGGGGCCGGTCCGCGCGGGCCTCGCGAGGACAACCGGTCCACCCCGGGAGGGGTGGCACCCACCGAAGGCCGATCGACCGACCGTCCGACCCACACCCCCCGGGGCGCACGGAACGGCGATCATCAGAGCCGCCCCGGAGCTCTCCCCCCTGCTCCGGGGCGGCTGTCCGCCGTTCCGGGCCGGGTGGCCCGGTCGGTGGCGGTGCCGGTGGTCGCGGCGGTGGTGCTGCTGGTGGTGTCCTGGCAGGTGGCGGTGGACGGGCCGCTGCTGGGGGTGGACCGCTGGGTGCGCGCGGCCGTCCGGACGTCCCACCGTGATCACCCGAGCGCCCTGCTGGACGACCTGGGCCACATGCTGTCGAACCTGGGCGACGGGGTGCCCGCCGTCCCGGTGCTGCTGGCGGCCGGTGGGCTGGCCGCCTGGTGGTGGCGTCGGGCGGGGGCGGTGCGCTGGTGGCTGCCGCTGCCGGTGGCGGCGCTGACGTCGTTGCTGATCCCGCTGCTGGTGGTCCCGGCGAAGGCCGGGTTCGCCCGGCCGGGCCCGCTCGGGGGCCCGCTGCTGCCGGGGCAGTGGGGCTGGTACCCGTCCGGGCACACCGCGACGGCGACCATCTCGTACGGGGTGGCGGCGCTGCTGCTGGCCCGGGCGGCGGGTCGGCGGACGGCCCGGGGGTTGACCGCGGGCGCGGTGGTGCTGACGCTCGGCGTGGGCGCGGGGCTGGTGTGGAGCGACTTCCACTGGCTGCTGGACGTGCTGGCGAGCTGGTGCCTGGCCGTCCTGGTGCTGTGGGCGCTGGACCGCCGGCTGCCGAGGCCGGGCGCCTGAGGGCGGCGGGCCTCCCCGGCGCCCGAGGGCGTCAGGCCTCGGGGGTCAGGCCTCAGGGGTCAGGCCTCGGGGGTCAGGCCTCGGGGGTGCCCTGCTCGGGGGCGTCCTCGTCGTCGTTGCGGTGGACGAGGCCGGTCTCGCCGTTGTCGCGGTGCCATTCGACGACGAGTTCGTCGCGGGCGCCGAAGCGGACGAGGTGGCGGCCGACCACGTCCTCCAGGCCGGCCAGGTCCCGGCGCTCGCCCTCGACGGTGAGCAGCAGGGCGTCCGGCCGGGCCTCCATGGTGGCGGTGCCGGCCTTGAAGACCAGGGTGCCGTGGCCGGTCTCCGGGGAGAAGGAGGTCTCGATCCGCTTGCTCATGTGGGCGGCGAGCTGCTTGGCGTAGCGGGCGGGGCGGTCGGTGGCGACGCGGGCGGTGGAAACGGGCACGGGAACTCCAGGATCGGGAAGGGGAACTTAGGGTCCCCTCACTTGGAAGTACCGTAACGCAGATGCTGAGCTAAGCTCAAGATATTTCTCCGAGCACTTTCCACGGTCGGCCACACGCCCGGGACCGGCCGATACGCTTGGGCCGACCCCAGCCGAGGAGACCGCCGATGACCACCACGCCGACCGACGATCCGGCGGACCCCTCCCCCGGCCCCCGGCCCGGCGAGCCCGGCACCTCCGGCATCCCCGGCACCTCCGGCGTCCCCGCCGAACTGGCGGACGCGATGACCAGGGCGATCAAGCGGATCCGCCGGCAGACCGGCTGGCGACTGGAGCCCTACGGCATCACCCCCGGCCAGGCCCGGGCGCTGCGCACGCTCGCCCACGTACCCGGCTGCGAGTCGCCGGACCGGGCGATGCGGCTGAGCGACCTCGCCGACAAGCTGCACATCGCCCCGCGCTCGGCCACCACGGTCGTCGACGCGCTGGAGGAGGCCGGCCTGGTCGAGCGCCGCCCCGACCCGGCCGACCGCCGGGCGGTCCGGATCCTGCTGACCGAGGACGGGCGCGCGGCGGTGGAGCGGATCCTCCAGGTCCGGGACGAGGTCGCCCAGGACTACTTCGGCGAGGTCAGCCCCGAGGACGAGGAGGTGCTGCTGCGAGTGCTGCGGGCCGCCGAGGCGCGCTTCCTCGAAGCCGGGCCGCCAGTGCGGACGGCGCCCCCGGGCGCAGCGCGGTGATCCCGATCCCGGCGATCACCAGCAGGGCGGCCGTGGCGGCCGTCGGGGTGACCCGCTCGCCGAGCAGCAGCCAGGCCGAGGACATCCCGAACACCGGCACCAGCAGCGAGTAGGGCGCGACCGCGGTGGCGTCGTAGCTGCGCAGCAGGTAGCTCCAGGCGACGAAGCCGAACAGGGTGGAGACCAGCCCGACGTAGCCGATCACGCCGAGCCCGGCCGCCGTCATCCCGCCGAGTGCCCGCAGGTCCGCGTCCGGGCCCTCCACCAGCAGCGACAGGGCCAGCAGCGGCAGCGGCGGCACCGCGCTGACCCAGACCATCCAGCGCAGCGCGTCCGGCGGCGCGGCCCTGCGGGTCAGCACGTTGGACAGGCCCCAGGCGACGGCGGCCAGCACGACCAGGACGAAGGCCCCGAACGGGCCGCCGAGGCCCTGGTCGAGGGCGCTCAGGGCGATGCCCGCGAAGGCCAGGCCCAGGCCGAGCAGCCGCCGGCGGCCGGCGCGCTCGCGCAGCAGGACGGCGGCGAACAGCGCGGTGAACCCCGCCTGCCCCTGGAGCACCAGGGAGGAGAGGCCGGCCGGCATCCCGGCGTGCATGCCGAGGAAGAGCAGCCCGAACTTGACCACCCCGAGCACCACGCCGACCGCCAGCACCCAGCGCCGGGCCACCCGGGGCGGGCCGACGAAGAAGACCGCGGGCACCGCGACCACGGCGAACCGCAGGGCGCAGAAGAGCAGCGGCGGGAAGCTGTCCAGGCCGACGTGGATGAGGACGAAGTTGAGGCCCCACACGGCGGCCACCAGGACGGCCAGGGCGATGTGACGGGGGCGCATGCTCGCGCCGGCCGACGCGGCGGGGGTTGCGGCCTGCGGTGCGGCGGGGATCGCGGTCATGGGCCGAGCATGGTGGCGCGGGACCCTTCAGCACCAGCGATGAATACTGAACGTGATTCTTTAGGATCACTGCATGATGGATCTGGGGCGCCTGCGGGCGCTGCACGCGGTGTCGGTGCACGGCTCGGTCGGCGGGGCGGCGGCCGCGCTCGGCTTCACGCCCTCGGCGGTCTCCCAGCAGATCGCCAAGCTGGAGCGGGAGACCCGGACGGTGCTGCTGGAGCGGCAGGGCCGGGGCGTGGTGCTGACCGACGCGGCGCGGGAGCTGGCGGCCACCGCGCGGGCCGTCCTGGGGCTGGTGGAGCAGGCCGAGGTGCGGCTGGAGGAGCAGCGCGGCCGGGCGGTCGGGCGGCTGCTGGTGGCCGCCTTCGCGACCGGGGCGCGCGGGCTGATGCCCGGGGTGCTGGCCGACCTGCGGCGGCGCTGCCCGGAGCTGGACGTACGGCTGCTGGAGAGCGACCCGTACCCGGCGGCGGAGCTGGTGGCGCGCGGGGAGGTGGACCTGGCGCTGGTGCAGGACTGGCCGACCGTGCCGCTGCCCGTGCAGGAGGGGCTCTCCCGGCTGGACCTCGGGACGGACCCGGTGGACCTGGTGCTGCCCGCCGGGGACGAGCTGGCCGGGCTGGACGCGGTGCCGGTGGAGCGGCTGCGCGGACAGCGCTGGATCAGCGTGCCGCCGGGCAACATCTGCCACGACTGGCTGGTCCGCACCCTGCGCGAGGCCGGGGAGGAACCGGACGTGCACCACCAGGTCGGCGACTTCGAGACCCAGATCGCCCTGGTCGCGGCCGGACTGGGGATGGCCGTGGTGCCCCGGCTCGGCCGGGGCCCGCTGCCGGCCGGGGTGGCGGCCCGCCCGGTCGCCTCGCAGCCGAGCCGGCGGGTGTTCGCGCTCTGGCGCAGCCAGGCCTCCCGGCGGCCGGCCATCACCGAGGCGCTGGCGGCGATGCGGGACGGCTGGGGCGCCCTGCCGGGCTGAGGCGTGTCCCGCGGGCCGGGCCTGGCCTTGCGCGGCCGGGCCCGGGACGCCGGGCAGGTTCCTAGGTGGCGAAGCCGATGACCAGCCACATGAAGCCGACCCCGGCCACCGTGCACAGCAGGGTGCTGCGCGAGGGGTGCGGGCTGTGCGCCTCGGGGAGGATGTCGGAGGTCGCGAGGTAGAGCAGGAAGCCGGAGAAGAAGCCCAGGTAGAGGCCGAGCAGGTGCTCCGGGATGGTGAAGGCCAGGGTGATCGCGGCGCCGGAGACCGGGGCCAGGGCGTCGGCGGCGAGCAGGGTCAGCGCCCGGCGCCGGTTGTTCCCGTACAGCCGGGTGATCGTGTACGTGTTGAACCCGTCGGCGAAGTCGTGCGCGACCACCGCGATGGCCACCACCGTGCCGACCGTGCTGCCGGCCTGGAAGGCGGCGCCGATCGCGAAGCCGTCCATCACGCTGTGCCCGACCAGGGCCAGGGCGGCGGTCAGGCCGACGCCCTGGTGCCCGCTGCGGTGGGCGTGGCCGTGCTGGTGGCCGTGGGTGTGCTCGGCGTACTCGCCCTCGTGGCCGCGGTGGATGGCGACGGCGCGCTCGACCACGTGGATGGTGAGGAAGCCGGCGGCGAACATCAGCAGCGCCTGGGGCACGCCGTGCACCTCGCCCGGCGCCTGGTGGATGGCCTCGGGCAGCAGGTCGAAGGCGACCACGCCGAGCATCAGGCCGGCGGCGAAGCCGAGCACCAGGTGGCGGCGGTCGCCGGTGCGCTGGGCGACGAAGCCGCCGATCAGGGTCATCAGGAACGCCCCGGCGGCGACCAGGACGGCGGTCACCGGGCCGCCTCCGCCGGATGACCGGTGCTGCCGTGTGGTCTGACGAGCGCTCTGCCCATTCCTCTCCCCCTGGGGTCCGCCCGTGGCCGGGCCGACCGCCGACCGTACCGGACGCCCGTTCGGCGGTGATCGCCCGGGGTGCCGCCGGCCCGGCCGGTCCTCGGCGGCGGTCGCCCCGGCCCGGTCCCCTCAGCCTTGGTCCGGGTACGGAGGGCCGCCCGCCGGGTGGGCCGTCGGGGTGAACTCCCTGGTCGGAGCCGGTCCGGGCAGGGGTCAGCGGCCGGCGGCGAGCGGCAGGCCGAGGTGGGTGCGGGCGAGCTCGCGGACACCGTCGCCGTCGATCAGGTGGATGTGCCGGTGGCCCTCCCCGGCCGAGAGGTCCAGGGCCGCCTCGGCGAACTGGCCGGTGGTCAGCCGCAGGCCGCGTTCGGCGGACTCCTCGCGGACCGCCTCGGCCAGTGTCTCGATCTGCTCCGCGGTGACGGCGGCCGGGTCCCGGGACGCCCAGACCACCCAGCGGCCGGGCAGCGCACTGCCGGGGGCGCCCTCACCGGTGGCGACCAGCCCGGCCGGTCCCCGCAGCCGCACGCTCCACTCGGCGAGCCCGCCCCGGGTGAGCAGGTCGCGCACCAGCTGGGCGAACTCGTTGGCGGACAGGTCGGGCGTGGCCGGGACGGCGGCTCCGGCCCGGGCGGCGGGCTGGACGGCCGCCCGGGCGTACGGGTCCGGGGTGACGGCGGCGCCGAGCTGACGCAGCCGGACCAGCGCCTCGTCCTGTTCGGCGTCGGCGTAGACGCCCTCGTCGTCGCGCTCCTCGTACGGGGTCTCCGGCGGCAGCAGCCGGGTGCGGGCCAGGGCGTCGCGGTCGGCGTCCACGCTGACCAGGCAGAGCGGCTCGGCACCGGGCTCGCGCAGCCAGCCGTTGAGGACCACTCCGGCGAGTATCTCGTCGGTGTCCACGGCGTCGGCGGCCTGCAGCGAGCGCAGCGCGAGCCGGGCGACCAGCCGCAGGTAGTCGGTGGCCCGGTCCGCGGGCGGACGCGGCACCGGGAGGATGTCGCCCTCGGGGGCGAGCCGGTAGCCGGTGAGCGAGGGCACCAGGTCGAGCGGGGGCAGGTCGAGGTCCAGCACGGCGGTGCGGGTGAGCGGGCGGAAGACCGCCCGGCAGGGGGCGGGGAGGTCCTGGGTGGCGGTCTCGGCGGCGGCCAGGGCCCGTTCCAGCAGCGACTCCACGGCGGCGGGCTCGGCCAGCCGGTAGGCGCGCCGGCACTCCTCCAGGCTGTCGTTGTACTCGCGCACGGCGCGGGCCCGGGCCTCCTCGGCCGCCTCGTGGGCGCGCCGGGACTCGTCGGCGGCCGGGCTGCCCGCCTCGGCCCGGCGGGTGCGCCACTCCCGCAGGGCGCGCTGGTGGGTCAGCCGGGCCTGGGCGAGTTCGCGCTGGTAGCCGGAGTCCAGCAGTCGCCGGGAGGGGCCGCTCTCGGGGTCGGCGGCGGCCGGATCGGCGGGGGCGAAGTCCTCCCAGCGGGGCTCGGCGCCTCCGACGACGGCCGGGCCGTCGGCCGGGTAGGGGCGGGGCTCGTAGTGGCGCAGCTGGCTCTCGAAGTCCATCGCCGAGACGGGCAGGGCGGCCCGCCGCAGCAGGTCGGCCAGCCGGTCGTGCTCGGCCCGGACGGTGAGCGTGCGGTGGTGGGTGAGGGCGGCGGCCCGGGCATGCGCCGCAACGGCCTGGTCGGGGCCGGCGGGGTCGGCGGGGTCGGCAGCACCCGGGGTGGAGGAGCCAGGCCCGGACGGGTCGGGGCCGAACGAGTCGGGGCCGGACGGGCGGGGGCCGGTGGAGGCCTGATCGGTGGTGGCGGGCCCGGCGGGTGCCGGGGCGGACGGGCCGCTCCCGGCCGCCCCCGGATCGGGGCGGCCGGGGGCCGGGGGGCCTGCGGCACCGTCCGCCTCCGGGTCCTCGTCGGCGCCGAGGTCGCGGAACACCGAGGCGAGGAAGCCCGGTTGGGGGAACTGGACGGTGGCGGTGCCGTCGGACTGGCCGTCTGCTGAGTACTGCATCGGTCGTCGTTCCCCCATGCTCGTCCGGCGCCTGCCCCGGGCGGCGGACCAACCGCAGCCCCGCCCCTGCCGGACATTGTCCACCGAACGGGCGCAGCGGTCAGCCGAGCCCGTCAGTTGGTCCGGGTGTTGGTGAGGTGCAGGCCGATGTAGCCCACGTAGATCCGGCCACTGCCGGAGCAGTCGTCCAGGTAGTGCAGCCGGGGTGCGGTGCGACCGCCGCCGATCCGCAGGTGCGCGCCCATGAACGCGCGCCGGGAGGCGTCGACGCATTCCGGCACCGGCAGCATCCGTTCGCGCTTCCACTTGGTGTGGCTGAACACCGTCCGGGACTCCCCGCGCACGGCCTTGCGGGGCGGGAAGCGGTGGCAGCCGTCCGGGGTGCGCTCGCACCACTGCTTGAAGTCCCCGCCGGCCGCGCCGCGCACGGCCGCCTCGGCGTACTCCTGGAGGGCCGTCAGGCCGTCCCAGGCGAGCCGGGCCCAGCCGGCGCCTGCGCACTGGAGGCCGTCCAGGGCGAGTGCGTTCTTCTGGTCGCCGGTGAAGGTGAGCAGGGAGAACTCGCCCAGCCTGGCGAGGAGTTCGGTGAAGGTCTCGGGCTTGTCCGGCCACCCGCCGGGCTGGGCGGCGAGCCGGCCGACGATGGTCGGTCCGGTGCCCGAGGTGGTGGGCGCGGCGCCGGGCAGGGCGGTCGGCCCGGTGCAGTGACGCCCGCTCAGGGCGCTCCGGGCGCCGGTGCGCAGGCGGCCCTCGTGGCCGTCCCGGGACTGGGCGCGGTCACGGCGCTCCAGACGGAGGGTGTGCCGGACCCGCTCCAGCTCATCGGCCCTGGCCTGCTGCTCGGCGCGGTCCTGCTGCTCCTCGCGGGCGAGCGCGGCCGGTTCGGCGGGGGGGCCGACGGGGGGTCCGGCGGCCGGGCGCAGCTGCGGGGGCGGGACGCGCAGCACCGGGACGGCGGCCAGCGGCGGCGGGAGCGGCTGGTCGGCGGCCAGGCGGCGGGGCTCGCGGGCGAGCAGCCCGGCGGCGCGGCGGAGGTCCTGTTCTATTCGGCCCCGGGCGAGCACCGGATGTCGGGCGCCGTCCTGCCGGGAGGCCGGGTCCACCTCGGGCAGGTAGGTGCGCACGGCGCCGCCGTACACGCTGTGGTACTCCAGCGCGACGTTGAACCCGGTGCGGGCGCCCGGGTCCAGCACGTAGGCGGTGGCGAGGCCGGGCAGCTGGCGGCAGAGCGGGCGGACCACCTCCTCGACCCAGTGCTCGACCGGGAGGTTCACCGGCACGCTGGCGACCACCGTGGGCAGCCGGCGCTCCGGGTCGCACAGCTCGTCGATCAGGTCGTCGACCTCGTCGGCCGTGATCACCCGGGGGGCGGAGTGGACGGCGGCCGGGCCGTCGGCGGCGTCGAGCAGCGGGAGGAGGGTGCGAGCGAGCTCGGGCACCGGCACCCGGCAGGGGGTGCGCACACCGCTGCCGGTGCTGTGGGTCTCGGCCTCCAGTCGGACCCAGGTGGGGCCGCCGGGGTCGGTGGCCACGGTGAGGGTGAGCTGCCGGGTGCCGTGCGGGGCCGGGGTGCGCAGCCGGCGGCGGTCGTAGCGGCCGGCGCCGGGGCCGCCGCGCAGCGGTCCCTGGTCGCGGTCCAGCAGGACGCGCTCGCCCAGGCGCAGGCGTTCGGCGGCGGGGGGTGCGCCGGGGGTGGGCGGGGGCTCCTCGCAGCCCTCCTGCTTCAACCAGGAGGCGAGCTGGGCGTCGGCCAGGGCGACGGCCTCGGCGTGCGGAAGGGCGGTGGTGACGGTCATCCGGTAGGGCGTCGCGGGGCCGTGGGGGCCGGGTAGGTCGGCACCGGCGGGCGACGGCGAGCGGTCTGAGGTCATGCGCATACCTCCGTGGTGCGGGGTGGGGTCTGTTGTCCTCCATCGACGGTTTTCATCCGGTTCGGCCGGAACCTTGCCCAGGAAACGCCACGGCCCGGAGCGGAAGTTCCAACTCCGGGCCACGAGACTACGTTCGAGTGAATCTGTTCAAGCCGTCTTCCGCGTGGCGCGAGCCTTCGGCTACGGGCAGCGACACCTCCCGGCGGGCTCGGGCACCGGTCCGGCCACCGGCTGGCGCGGCGGCGCGGAGTGGTGGGCGAGCGCTACCACGGGTTCGGCCCCCGGGCGCCGGCCGGACGCGCGTCCGGAAGTCGGTCCCCCGGCCCGCCGCCGGGCGGGCGGAGCGCGCGGCTCAGACCGGTACCTCGACGTGGGTGCGCCCGGCCGGCACGGCGACCGCGGTGCCGCCGGTCGCCTCGGCCAGCCAGGTGTGGAACCCGGCCACCTCCGGCTCCGGCACGCCCACCTCGATCCGCACCCCGGCCGCCTCGTAGGCGAGCGCTCACCGCGTACCCGGCGGCCCGCAGGTCGTTCTCCACCCGCCCGGCGCGCACGTGGTCCGCCGTCACCGCGAGCAGGGCGACCGGGCGCCGCTCCAGCAGTCCGACCTCGTCGACCGCCGCCGACACCGCGTTCCCGTACGCCCGCACCAGGCCGCCCGCGCCGAGCTTGATCCCGCCGAAGTACCTGGTCACCACGGCGACGGTGTCGGTCAGGCCGCGTCGGCGCAGGACCTCCAGCATCGGCACCCCGGCCGTGCCGCCGGGCTCGCCGTCGTCGCTGGAGCGCTCGCGGCGCTGCTCCTCGCCGACCACGAAGGCGGTGCAGTTGTGCCGGGCGTCCCAGTACTGCTTGCGCACGCCCGCGATGAAGGCCTGCGCCTCGTCCTCGTCCGAGACCCGGGCGAGGTGGCAGATGAAGCGGGACTTCTTGATCTCGGTCTCGTGGCTGCCGGCCCGCCGGATGGTGAGGTACGGCCTGGCGGTCGGTTCCGGCGTGGCGGACATGGCGCGGTGGTTCTCCCGGGAACGGCGACGGCTGGCGGTGCGCGCACCGGGGGTCCGGGGCGGCACCGCCAGCCTAGTTGGCGCACGGCCGGGGCCGACGGGGCCGGGCCCGGGCTCGGGCGCGGTGCCTGGGCCTGGGGGTCAGCGGCCGGCCAGGGCGTCCAGCTGCGCTCGGTCCAGACCGGTCAGCGCGGTGACCTCGGCCGAGTCGACGGCGCCGCAGTCCAGGCCGCGCAGCAGGTAGCCGCTGAGCGCCCGGGCGGTGGCCGGCTCGTCCATCACGTCGCCGCCCGCCTTGGCGACGTACGCGGCGAGCCGGGCGGCGGCCGCCGCCAGGCCCTCCCGGTAGAAGGAGTACACCGCGACGTAGCGGGTCGGCAGGTGCGCCGGGTGCATGTCCCAGCCCTGGTAGTAGGCGCGGGCGAGCGAGCGGCGGACCAGGTCGTGGTGGAGCTTCCAGGCGGCGTGCACCTGCTCGGTCGTGCCGGTGGGGATCACATTGGTCGAGCCGTCGGAGAGCCGGACGCCGGTACCGGCCGCAGCCACCTGCATGACCGCCTTGGCGTGGTCGGCGACCGGGTGGTCCATGCTCTGGTGGGCCGCGCTGACGCCGCAGGAGGCGCTGTAGTCGAAGGTGCCGTAGTGCAGTCCGGTGGCCCGGCCCTCGGCGGCCTCGATCATCCGGGCGACGGTGGCCCGGCCGTCCGGGCCGAGGATCGCCTGGGTGGTCTCGATCTGGATCTCGAAGCCGATCCGGCCGGCGGGCAGCCCGGCCCGGCGCTCGAAGTCCTCCAGCAGCCGGACCAGCGCGGTGACCTGCTCGGCGTAGGTCACCTTGGGCAGGGTAAGCACCAGGCCGTCGGGCAGGCCGCCGTTCGCCAGCAGGGTGGCGAGGAAGAGCTCCAGGGTGCGGATGCCGCGGGCCCGGACGGGCGCCTCCATGCACTTGACCCGGATACCGACGTACGGCGGCGCGCTGCCCCCCGCCACGGCGGCGGCGACCAGTTCGGCGGCCCGGACGGCGGCGGCGTCCTCCTCGGCGTCGGGGCGGGGCCCGTAGCCGTCCTCGAAGTCGATCCGCAGGTCCTCGACCGGCTCGCGCTCCAGCTTGGCCCGGACCCGGGCGTGCACGTCGGCGAGCAGGGCGTCGTCGGCGACGCCGAGGGCGCGGGCGAGCTCGGCGGGGGTGCCGGCGTGGGTGTCGAAGGCCTCCAGGGCCTGGCGGCCCCACTCCCGTACGGTGTCGGCGCGGAAGACGTCGGCGGGGACGTAGACGGTGTGCACCGGCTGCCGGGTGCCGGTCTCGCCCGGGTAGCGGCGCGCCAGGTCGGCGTCCACGGGGGCGAGCAGCGCCTCCACGGCGGCGCGGGCGGCGGCGGAGAAGGAGGCCCCGCCCGTCGGTCCGGTTCCGTCGACCTCGACCTGCGACATCCGCACTCCTCCATGCCGAACCAGCGCTTCAACAATTTGTTGAGGCGAAGGTAACTCCGGCCGGGTCGGGCGTCAATGGCCGACCGAGCGGTGGACGCGGGGTGTCGGCGCGGGGGCCGCGCGGACTCAGTCCCGCCCGGCGGCCAGGTAGCGGTCGCGCAGCAGCGGGTAGAGCTCGGCGACCTCCTTGGGGTGGACCGCACCGTCCGGCCCCTTGCCGGTGACCCCGTACTCGGTGGTCAGCCAGGCGGCGAGGCGCGGCGGGTCGGGCTGGTGGCCGTAGCTGTCCATGTAGGAGACCAGGCCGTCGTAGGCGATGTCCTCGTCCAGTTGCACGGGTGCCGGGTCGGCTTCGGTGGGGACGCCTTGAGCGGGCTCCTCGGCCGGCGCGGACTGCTCGGGCCGGGCGCGGTGCTCGGCCTGGGCGGCCGGCTGACGGTGCTGCGACTCGACCGCCGGCTCGGCGGTCGGCTCGGTGCCGGGCTGGGCGGCGGCCTGCTGCTGGCCCTGCGGCCGGGGACCGGCGGCGGGCTCCTCGGCGGCCGGGCGCGGGGGCTTGAACCACGGGGAGGCCTGGCCCGGGACCCGACCGCCCGGGGCGGCGTCGACCGAGTGGCCGGTGGTGCGGACCGGGCGCTCGGTCCAGACGTTCAGCTCCTCGCCGCGCGGCTGCGGGGCGGCGGCCTCCTCCGTCTCCGGCTCCTGGGCGGCACGCAGCCGGACGGCGTGCAGCCTCGCCAGCATCGGTGCGGCGACCTCCGGCGCGATCGGGGCCGCGGCTGCGGGGGCCTCGGGCTGGGGCTCCGGTTGGGACTGCGGCTGGTCGGCCGGGGCCGCCGGTGCGGCCTGGTGCTGCTGGGCTCCGGCCGGGACCGGGACCGGGGCGGCGATCGCCGCGGCCCGGGCCTGCTGGGGCTGGGCCCCGAGCTCCGGGGACGGCTGCTCCGCCAGGGCGACCTTGGCCTCGCGCTCGCGGCCCTCCTCGTCCAGCCGGTCGAGCAGCGACGGGTCCAGCGGGACCCCGAACTTGGCGAGCTTGAGCGGCAGCAGCGCCTGGATCGGCGCCGAGCGGCGCCAGCCGCGGCCGTAGCGGAAGCGCAGCTGCGCCCGGTAGACCAGCCGGTTCTGCTCCAGCCGGATGACCTCCTCGTAGGAGCGGAGCTCCCAGAGCTTCATCCGCCGCCAGAGCCGGAAGGTCGGCACCGGGGAGAGTATCCAGCGCATCACCCGGACCGACTCCATGTGCCGGTCCGCGGTGATCGCCGCGATCCGGCCGACCGCGTGCCGGGAGGCCTCGACCACGACGACGAACAGCACCGGGATGACGGCGTGCATCCCCATGCCGAGCGGGTCACCCCAGGAGGCCGCCGCGTTGAAGGCGATGGTGGCGACGGTCAGCAGCCAGGCGGTCTGCCTCAGCATCGGGAAGGGGATCCGCAGCCAGGTCAGCACCAGGTCGAGGGCGAGGAGCACCACGATGCCCGCGTCCACGCCGATCGGGAAGGCGTAGGAGAAGGCACCGAAGCCCTTCTCCAGGGCCAGCTCGCGCACCGCGTTGTACGAGCCCGCGAACCCGATGCCCGAGATGATGCAGGCCCCGGCCGCGACCAGGCCGAGCAGGCCGCGATGGGCCTTGGTGAGCGTTGGGCGTGCCATTACGTCTATCAACCCCTGGATGTCGGCTGCTGCCGTACGCGCATCGGCTGCCGGTTCCCGCCAGTCGGGCCGCCGGACGGCTGAACAGCGTCCGGGCTCGGCCCACCGGAGTTTACTCGTACGGGTGTTTCAGCGTTTCCGCAGCCTGGGGTGTCACAGTACCCACCGCGCCCGGGGCGCCGGCACCGGTCGGGCCGTCAGCGGCTCTGCCCCGCCGTGCCGTTGAGGTAGGCCAGGACGGCCATCACCCGGCGGTTGGCATCCTCGTCGGGGGCGAGCCCGAGCTTGCTGAAGATGTTGGCGATGTGCTTGGCCACCGCTCCGTCGCTCACCGAGAGGCGGGCGGCGATCGCCGAGTTGGAGCAGCCCTCGGCCATTAGCTCCAGCACCTCGCGCTCGCGCGGGGACAGCCCGAGCAGCGGCCCCGGGCGGCGCGAGGTGGTCTGCATCAGCTTGGCGATCACGTCAGGGTCCATCGCCGTCCCGCCCGCCGCCACCCGGCGGACCGCGTCGATGAACTGCCCCGCGTTGAACACCCGGTCCTTCAACAGGTAGCCCACCCCGCCCGTGCCGTCGGCCAGCAACTCCCGCGCGTACAGCTGCTGGACGTGCTGGGAGAGCACCAGCACCGGCAGGCCCCGGATCTCCTGGCGCGCCTTGAGCGCGGCCTGGAGCCCCTCGTCGGTGAGCGTCGGGGGCAGCCGCACGTCTACCACCGCCACGTCCGGGCGGTGGGTCAGCAGCGCCTCCAGCAGCTCGGGGCCGGTCTCCACGGCCGCCGCGATGGTGAAGCCGTGCGCTTCCAGCAGACGGATCAGGCCTTCGCGGAGGAGGTAGAGGTCCTCGGCGAGGACAACTCGCACAGCAACTCCAAGGTGATGGTGGTGGGACCGCCGGACGTGCTGTCGATGGCGAGGACACCGTCGAAGGTACCCAATCGACGCTCGATCCCGCGCAGGCCCGTACCCCGCGACGGATCCGCCACGCCCACACCGTCGTCCGTCACCGTGACCCGGAGGATTCCGGCCCGGTAGAGGATGTCCACCCACACCTGCTCGGCCTCCGAGTGCTTGGCCGCGTTGGCCAGCAGCTCGCTGACGCTGAAGTAGACCGCCGCCTCGACCGGAGCCGGCAGTCGGTCCGGCAGGCTCACGAACACCTCGGTCGGCAACGCGCTGTCCAGCGCCAGGGCCCGGACGGCGTCGCCGAGTCCGCGCTCGGCGAGCACCGGCGGATGGATGCCGCGGACCAGGTCGCGCAACTCCTGCAGCGCCCGGGCCGAGGACTGCCGCGCTTCGGAGAGGAGCTCCCGCGCGGCCGCCTGGTCCGTCTCCATCAGGTGCTCGATCGTGCCCAGCGTCATCCCGATCGCGACCAGCCGCGCCTGCGCGCCGTCGTGGAGATCCCGCTCGATGCGTCGCAGCTCGGCCGCCTGGCTGCCCGCCGCGTCGGCCCGGGTCTCGGTCAACTGGGCCACCCGCTTGGTCAGCTGGGCGTGCGACGCCCGGCCGTCCTGGTCCAGCACCCGGCGGGCCGCCTCCACGTACCCCCGCACCGCGTACGGGGCGAGGAGTATCCCGATCAGGACCATGCCGGCCCCGATCAGCAGGCTCAGCGTGACCCGTGTCATCCGCGAGCTGAACGGGCCGAAGCCGTCCGCCGGCACCGCGCCGCCCAGCGCGAACGCCGTCCCCAGCACCAGCAGGAGGACCACCGCGCCGCCCAGCAGCGCGGCCAGGGCCGGGTTCACGACCAGCCAGAGCATCTCGGCCCGGGTGGTGCGGTCCCGCAGGCCCCAGTGGACCAGCTGCGCGTACTTCGCGACCGTCTGCGAGCGGTGGTACGAGTAACCCGTCCACCAGTGCCCCCGATCGTCCAACTCCAGCTTCGGCAGCGGCTGGTAGACCGCGGGAAGCCGGATGCCGTACCAGCGCTCCAGCATCCGCCGCGTCCGATCGGCCGTCGGGCGGATGCAGGCGGCCGCGACCGCGGAGCCGGCGACCGCCGCAGCCGCGAGCGCCATCAGGGCCGCCGGGTAGTAGAACTCCATGACCTGCGCCGTCACCACCCCCGCGACGACGGCCGCCCCCACCGGCATCACGAACCCCGGCACGGCACCCAGCACCACCTGGGCCAGCCGGGCCAGGCCCTGGCCGCCGGCCTGGAAGGCCACCTGGGTCTGCGCACGGACGGACGTGCCGCTCGTACAAGTGTCTGTGGTCACGCAAACTCCTGATGCCGGTACCGATCGTCCTTCATCAGTGTTCACGAACGACCCGCTCCGGACACTGGCCATGGCACCCCAGTTCCGGGGTAGACCTAGGACCACCTGGTGGTGGTAGGAGCAACACCGGACCGGGCCGATGATCCTTCGAGTCGATGGTCCTTGGAATGTCCCGGAAATGCGAAAAGGCCCACCCGGTCACCCGGGTGGGCCTTCTCTGAATGATTGTTCGGCGGCGTCCTACTCTCCCACAGGGTCCCCCCTGCAGTACCATCGGCGCTGTGAGGCTTAGCTTCCGGGTTC
>NZ_JBHZCY010000158.1:0-14018 GCF_042786665.1 Kitasatospora sp. NPDC059146
GTCGGCTTGGCCGGGTAGCGGCCGCCCCGGCCGCGCAGGCCGCGCCCTCCGAGCAGGTGGCCGGGGCCCGTCCCGGCAAGGCCGGCGGCCGGGCGCCCAAGGACTCCTACCAGACGGGCGAGTTCACCTTCGTCGACGAGGAGGCGGAGGAGTCCGAGGACGTCATCGACTGGTTGAAGTTCGCCGAGTCCCGCAGCGAGGTGCGCGCCGAGCGCCGCCGCAAGCTCAAGAACCGGCTGGTCGGCCTCGGCGTGGTGCTGGCGCTCGCGGCCGGCGGCGTCGGCGGCTACCTGTGGTTCACCGGGGACAAGCCGACCGCGGCCGCCGCGGCGGGCGGGCGGCAGGTCAACGTCGTCCACCTGCGCGACCTCCAGGGCAAGGTGTCCAGCGCGCTGCTGGTCGACGACGCCTCCGGGCACAAGGGCACGGTGCTGCTGCTGCCCGACGTGCTGCGGCTGCCCGGCCCGGGTGACCCGCCGGTGACCACGGTCGGCCAGGCCATGGACGCGATCGGCGCCTCGGCGACCCGCGACGGCCTGTCCACCGTGCTCGGCGCCCCGGTGGCCGGCACCTGGCGGCTGGACACCCCGTACCTGGAACTGCTGGTCTCCCAGCTCGGCGGCGTCCGGGTGGACACCAACGCCGAGACTCGCGAGGGCGGCAAGCCGGACGGCAAGCAGCTCTCCCCGGCGGGCAAGAACACCCTGCTCAGCGGGAAGGCCGCGGTCGCCTACGCCACCCTCCAGGCGCCCGGCGAGAACCGGGACGCCCAGCTGGCCCGGTTCGGCCAGGTCATGGACGCCGTGGTGCGCACCATGCCGACCACGTTCAAGGACGCCAAGGACGACGTGCACCGGATGAACGCGGTGCTCGACCCCTCGCTGCCCGAGGACGCCCTGGCCGGCGTGCTCACCCAGCTCGCCCAGCAGGCCAAGGACGGCCACTTCGGCACCGCCGCGCTGACCGTCAAGCCCGACGGCACCCTGGACGAGGCGACCGCCGGCAAGCAGGTCAAGGACGTGCTCGGCGGCACCGTGAAGTCCGCGGCGGCCGGCGACGCCCCCGCCCGGGTCTCGGTCCAGGACGCCTCCGGCAACGACGCGGCGGGCGCCGCGGCGCAGGTCCAGATCGTCAACTCGGGTCTGACGTTCATCCCGGGCGGCGCCAAGACCGCGCCGCAGGCCACCAGTGAGATCCGCTACACCGACGACGCCCGGCAGGGCGCGGCGAAGTCCCTGGCGACCAGCCTGGGGCTGCCGGACACGGCGGTGAAGAAGGTCGGCGACGCCCAGAACGCGGACCTGGTGGTCGTGCTCGGCAAGGACTACCAGCCGCCGAAGACCCAGTAGCGGACCGGCTCCGGCACCTCGCCCGCCCCGCGGCCCCGGAAATGCGTTCCGAGGCCGCGGGGACGGCGTGAGATCCTGGAAGGCGACCCCTGCCGCCGTGCCGGGGCCGTCCCACGCCGCCGAGCCGGAAGAACACCGTGACCGTCACCGACCACAGCCAGCAGCTCATCAACGTCGCCGCCCAGGCGGCGGCCGACAAGCTCGCGCACAACATCATCGCCTTCGACGTCAGCGAGGTGCTGTCGATCACCGACGCCTTCCTGATCGCCTCCGCGAACAACGACCGCCAGGTCCGCTCGATCGCCGAGGAGATCGAGGACCAGCTGCGCGAGCAGCTGGACATCAAGCCGGTGCGACGCGAGGGCGAGCGCGAGGGCCGCTGGATCCTGCTCGACTACCTGGACATCGTCGTGCACGTCCAGCACTCCGAGGAGCGCTCCTTCTACTCGCTGGACCGCCTCTGGAAGGACTGCCCCGAGCTGCCGCTGCCCGAGGACGCCGTGGAGTCGCGCAACCGCCCCGACGCGATCACCGACGACGCCGGCAACGCCGTCGCCCCGGCCGACGACTTCGGCAAGCCCGAGGACCTGCACTGAGCAGGGATGCGCGCGGCCCGCGCGTCGTCTTCTGGCGGCACGGCCAGACCTCCTGGAACCTCGAATCGCGCTTCCAGGGCACCACGGACATCGACCTGACCGGCCAGGGCGTGCTGCAGGCCCAGCGGGCGGCCCGGCTGCTCTCCGGCCTGCACCCCGACCTGCTGATCTCCTCGGACCTCAAGCGCGCCCGGCGCACCGCCGACGAGCTGGCCCGGGTCACCGGACTGGACGTGCAGCACCACGAGGGGCTGCGGGAGACCTACGCGGGCTCCTGGCAGGGCCTGACCAACGCCGAGATCCGTGAGCGCCACCCGGAGGAGTACGCGGCCTGGGCGGCCGGGGAGCCGGTGCGCCGCGGTGGCGGCGAGCTGTCCACCGAGGTCGCCGACCGCTCGGTGCCGGTGGTGCTGGAGGCGGTCGCCAAGCTGCCGGAGAACGGCACCCTGGTCGTGGTCAGCCACGGCGGCACCATCCGGACCATGCTCGGGCGGCTGCTGGGGCTGGAGCCTCCCGTGTGGGAGTGCTTCGGCGGGCTGTCCAACTGCTGCTGGTCGGTGCTCGGCAGGGGGGCGCGCGGTTGGCGTCTGCTGGAGCACAACGCGGGCACGCTCCCGCAGCCGGTGATCGGCGACGACACCTGACGGCACTCGGCACCTGACGGCACTCGGCGACGGGGGCTTCGAGGGGCCCGGAAGGAGCGGATTTCGCAGTTCCGGGCCTGACCAGCTAGAGTCTTCCTCGTTCGCAGGGAAGGAACGCGGCCCGGAAGGGAAGCGGGAGATCCGGTGAGTGCGGGGCTATAGCTCAGTTGGTAGAGCGCTTGCATGGCATGCAAGAGGTCTGGGGTTCAATTCCCCATAGCTCCACTCCGCATCGGCGGTCGTGGAAATCGGAGTTCCGGAGCCAGGTCGCCAGTGTCGCGGGGCTATAGCTCAGTTGGTAGAGCGCTTGCATGGCATGCAAGAGGTCTGGGGTTCAATTCCCCATAGCTCCACAGTGGTTCGAGAGGCCGTCACCTGAGGGTGGCGGCCTTTCGTGCTTCCTGGGAGGGGATCGCGGGGTAGGGGCCCTCGGGGTCCTGTGCCCCGTACCCGCGCCCTGCTGTTCGCCCGGGTGCCGGCGGGGACGGTGCCAGGCGGCTCGGCTCGGGTCGGGTCGGCTCGGGTCGGGGCGGGTCGGCTCGGGGACCGGGGGCGCGGTGACCGGGGGTGCGGTGACCGGGGGTGCGGTGACCGGGGGTGCGGTGACCGGCCCGGGAAGCGGATTTCAGGAGCACCCCCAGGACCGTGTAAAGTAGTCGATGTCGCCGAGGGAAACCGGACGGAAACGACGGGAAACCCGGCGACATCGCAGGTCAAGGGGCTATAGCTCAGTTGGTAGAGCGCTTGCATGGCATGCAAGAGGTCTGGGGTTCAATTCCCCATAGCTCCACAGTGATCAAGAGCCGCCTCCCGTTGCGGGGGGCGGCTCTTCGCCGTTGTGTGCATGCCACCGGCGGACGGGAGGGAAAGACCGCTACCGTCGTGCCATGGCCGATCTGCAGCGAAGGCGGAACGAGGAGCTGGCCCGGATACTGCACCAGCTCGGCTGGAGTCCGGAACGGCTCGCCCGTGAGGTGAGCCTCGCCCTCCCGCCGGGCCTGGCGATCAGCTCCACCGCCCCGTACAAGTGGCGCGACCGCGGCATGGTGCCGCGCAGCCCGCACGACCAGACGGTCTGCGAGGTGCTCAGCCGCACCCTCGGCATAGCCGTCACCTACGAGCAGCTCTGGGGCCGCATGGGCGGCCACCGCGGCGCCAAGATCCTCTCGCCCCGGCTGCTCACCGACCCGTGGACCGCCGACACCGCCCAGACCGCGCTGCGCGAGGCCGCCACCGACGCCGGACCGGTCCGGCTCACCGACCTGTTCCGCAGCGCCGACCTCGACCACGCCGCCGAACGGCTCTCCTCACCGCCACCGCCGGTCGGCGGCGGCGAGGGCGCGCTGCGCGTCGACCCCACCCTGGCCGGCGAGCTAGGCCTCTCCTACCGCAGCAAGCAGCGCCTCGAACGCTCCTGCGGCGGCGGCCTCGTCCTCGGCCCCACCCGCGCCGAACTCGCCATGCTGGCAAAGCTCCTGGAGCTCGGCGCGTACGACGAACGACTCGGCCGCGAACTGTACGGCACCGCCAGCAGGCTGGCCCGGCTGGCCGGCTGGGCCGCGTTCGACCTCGGCCACGACGCGGCCGCCCAGCGGGCCTTCGTCGCCGCGCTGCGCGCCGCCCACGTCAGCGGCGACGTCCGGCTCGGGGTCGCCGGGCTCGGCGCGCTGGTGGCCCTCGCCACCCAGGGCAGCGGCGGGCGCGGCCTGGACGCCGTCACCGCGCTGCGCACCGCCCTGGACGCCCACGGGCCCGCACTCAGCCCCACCGGGCGGGCCCGCCAGTACGGCAGGATCGCCCGCGCCCACGGCCGCCGCGGCGAGGCCGACCAGGCCGAGGCGGCCGCCGCCCGGGCCTTCGCCGAGATCGACGGCGTCCCCGGCACCGAGGAGGCCCGGGCCGACCTCGCCGGGATGGTGGGGGAGGGGCGGCTGGCGCTCGGTCAGCACCGGATGGCGAAGGCCCTGCTCGCCGAGGCCGTCGCCGGGCTCGGGTCGGGGCGCGCCCGGTCCAAGGCGCTGCTGATGGTCCGGCTGGCCGAGACCCATCGGCGGCTCGGCGACCAGCGGGAGGCCGCCCGGACGGCGGGGCTGGCGCGCGCGCTCGCGGCGGGGATGCAGTCGGAGCGGCTGGCCCGGGCGCTGCGGGACTTCGAGGCGGCGGGGCTGCGGGACGGCGGGACGGCGCGGGCGGCTGCGCCGTAGGCGGTGGGGGTGGGCGGTTGGCCGTGGTTCGGCGGTCGGCGGTCGGCTGTGGGGGTGGGCGGCTGTGCGGCGGTCGGTGGCGCGGCGCGGTTGGCCGTGGGGGCCGCAGGGGCGCGGTGCCGCCGGTGGGACGGCCAGGAGAGCCCTGACCTGCTTGCGGTACCCTGAGCCCATGCGAACCGTGCGCCTGCTCCTTAGCCGGCCGCGCTGACCAGGACCGGCCGCGCCCTCGGGCGGTGCCGGAGTCGGCGTGGCGTCCCCTCCTGCGAGGGGATTTTTTGTTTTCCGCCCCCGCCCGCGCCGTGGGAGGGGTCCACGGTCGGCCGCGTCGCGGTTCGCCAACTGACACCGATGGAGCTTGAAGGACCATGAGCGAGACGACCCCTGCGTCCGGCGCGGCCGAGACCGCGACCGAGCCGTTCCGGTACAGCGCCGCGCTGGCGGCGGAGATCGAGTCCCGCTGGCAGGACATCTGGGAGAAGGAGGGCACCTTCCACGCCCCCAACCCCACCGGTGAGCTGGCCGACCCGGCCGCCGGCGACGTCGCCGCGAAGCCGCACAGCTTCATCATGGACATGTTCCCGTACCCCTCGGGCGCGGGCCTGCACGTCGGCCACCCGCTGGGCTACATCGCCACCGACGTCTTCGCCCGCTACCAGCGGATGACCGGCCACAACGTGCTGCACACGCTGGGCTACGACGCCTTCGGCCTGCCCGCCGAGCAGTACGCGGTGCAGACCGGCACCCACCCGCGGGTCTCCACCGAGGCCAACATCGCCAACATGCGCCACCAGCTGCGCCGGCTGGGCCTGGGCCACGACCCGCGCCGCTCGATCTCCACGATCGACCCGGACTACTACCGCTGGACGCAGTGGATCTTCCTGCAGATCTTCAACTCCTGGTACGACGAGGCGGCCGGCAAGGCCCGCCCGATCGCCGAGCTGGTCGCCCGGTTCGAGTCCGGCGAGCGTGAGGTGCCGGGCGGCCGCGCCTGGGCCGAACTGACCGCCGGTGAGCGCGACGAGGTGCTGGGCGAGTACCGCCTGGCGTACGCCAAGGAGGTGCCGGTCAACTGGTGCCCGGGCCTGGGCACCGTGCTGGCCAACGAGGAGGTCACCGCGGACGGCCGCTCCGAGCGCGGCAACTTCCCGGTGTTCAAGTCCAACCTGCGCCAGTGGATGATGCGCATCACCGCGTACTCCGACCGCCTGATCGCCGACCTGGACCTGCTGGACTGGCCCGAGGCCATCAAGCTGCAGCAGCGCAACTGGATCGGCCGCTCCGAGGGCGCCCGGGTCGACTTCGCGGTCGACGGCGGGAAGATCACCGTCTTCACCACCCGGCCCGACACCCTGTTCGGCGCCACCTACATGGTGCTGGCGCCCGAGCACGACCTGGTCGACTCGATCGTGCCCGCCGCCTGGCCGGAGGGCGTGCCCGCCGAGTGGACCGGCGGCGCCGCCACCCCCGCCGAGGCCGTCGCCGCCTACCGGGCCACCGCCGCCGCCAAGTCGGACGTCGAGCGCCAGGTCGAGGCCAAGGTCAAGACCGGCGTCTTCACCGGCGCCTACGCCGTCAACCCGGTCAGCGGCGCGTCCGTCCCGGTGTTCATCGCCGACTACGTGCTGATGGGCTACGGCACCGGCGCCATCATGGCCGTCCCCGCCCACGACCACCGCGACTTCGCCTTCGCCCGCGCCTTCGCGCTGCCGATGCGCTGCGTCGTCGAGCCCACCGACGGGCGCGGCTCGGACCCGGCGGAGTGGGACGACGCCTTCGACACCTACGACTCGGTCATCGTCAACTCGGTGCGCTCCGAGGGTGATTCGGCGCAGTCTGGGTCCCGGTCCTCGTCGCTGTCCCTGGACGGGCTGAGCGTGGTCGACGCCAAGGCCGCCGCCACCGCCTGGCTGGCCGAGCGCGGCATCGGCGAGGGCACCGTCAACTACCGCCTGCGCGACTGGCTGTTCAGCCGCCAGCGGTACTGGGGCGAGCCGTTCCCGATCGTCTACGACGAGGACGGCGTGATGCACGCGCTGCCCGAGTCGATGCTGCCGGTCGAGGTCCCCGAGGTCGACGACTACTCGCCGCGCACCTACGACGCGTTCGACTCCGCCTCCTCGCCGGAGACCCCGCTGTCCCGCAACGAGGACTGGGTCAACGTCGAGCTGGACCTGGGCGACGGCGTCCGCAGCTACCGCCGCGAGACCAACACCATGCCCAACTGGGCGGGTTCCTGCTGGTACGACCTGCGCTACGTCGACCCGACCAACGCCGACGCGGTGGCCGACCCGGCCAACGAGCGCTACTGGCTGGGCCCCACCGAGGCCAAGCCGGCCGGCGGCGCCGACCTGTACGTCGGCGGCGCCGAGCACGCCGTGCTGCACCTGCTGTACGCCCGCTTCTGGCACAAGGTGCTGCACGACCTGGGGCACGTCTCCTCCGTCGAGCCGTTCCACAAGCTGTTCAACCAGGGCATGATCACCGCGGACGTCTACCGCGACGAGCGCGGCTTCCCGGTGCCCGCCGCCGAGATCGAGGAGCGCGACGGCAAGTACTTCTGGCAGGGCGAACCGGTCAAGCGCGAGGCCGGCAAGATGGGCAAGTCCCTGAAGAACGCCGTCGCCCCGGACGAGATCGCCGACGAGTACGGTGCGGACACCCTGCGCCTGTACGAGATGTCGATGGGCCCGCTGGACGTCTCCCGTCCGTGGGACACCCGGGCCGTCGTCGGCTCCTACCGCTTCCTGCAGCGGCTGTGGCGCAACGTCGTCTCCGAGGGCACCGGCGAACTGGTCGTCACGGACGAGGAGCCGGACGACGCGACGCTGCGCGCCCTGCACAAGGCGATCGACGGCATCCGCGGCGACATGGCCGGGCTGCGCTTCAACACGGCCGTCGCCAAGGCGATCGAGCTGAACAACTACCTGGTCAAGCGCGGCTCCACGCCGCGGGCCGTGGCCGAGCAGCTGGTGCTGATGGTCGCGCCGCTGGCCCCGCACATCGCCGAGGAGCTGTGGCGCCGCCTGGGCCACGGCGAGTCGCTGGCGCACACCGACTACCCGGTCGCGGACCCGGCGTACGTGGTCGACGAGTCGGTGACCTGCGTGGTGCAGATCAAGGGCAAGGTCAAGGCCCGGCTGGAGGTCGCGCCGAGCATCACGGACGCGGAGCTGGAGACGCTGGCGCTGGCGGACCCGGCGGTGGTCGCGGCGATCGGTGACGCGGCGGTGCGGAAGGTGATCGCGCGGGCGCCGAAGCTGGTGAACATCGTGACCGGCTGAGGTCGGTTCGGGACGGCTCCGGACTGGAGTTGATCGGGCGGGTGTCCTTCGGGGCGCCCGCCCGGTGTTCTGTCCGGACCTCGTGCGAGGGTGCGGGGTGGGGCGCAGGGGGCAGAGGCGCAGGGGTGCAGAGGCGCAGGTGGAGCGGGTGCGGGCCCTCCGGGAGATCCCGGATCTGTCCCTGATCTCCGTCCGCCGGGCCCGTTCCGGGCCTTCCGGGCCCGGGTGCGGCGGCTACGGTGGAACCCACGGCAGTGCGGCCCGCGTTGGGCCCGGTGGGGGCCGAAACGGCGGCGGAAGGTGACGCGCGATGGACGTGTTCGGCGTGATGATCGGCTTGGTCCTGCTCTTCGGGGTCGCGACGCTCGTCCTGGCCGTGGTCGGCACGGTCAAGGCGGCCAAGGCCGTTGCCGCGAAGGTCGAGAGGCACGAGGCCAACGCCCGGCGCGCCGTCGAGACCGCCACCCTCAAGGCGAAGAAGTACACCAAGGTCGGCCCGCCCGCGCAGATCGCCACCGTCCGCCTCCAGCTGCGGACCTCGCTGGACGGCACCCGACAGGTGCTGGAGGGCGGGCTGGAGCAGGACGGCCAGCTCGGCGAGTCGCTCGCGCTGCTCACCCGGCTCGACGCGCACGCGGCCGAGCTGGACGGCGAGCTGCGGGTGCTGGAACGCGAGCCGGACACCACGCGGATCGCGGCCAAGCTGCCGGAACTGCGCGAGCGCGCGGAGCGGATCACCCACGCCGCGGAGACCATGCGGTGGGCGGCCCAGGACCGGATGCACCGGTTCGCGGACGACGAGCTGAGCCGGCTGAGCCAGGAGTGCGAGAGCGAGGCGGGGGCGCTGCGGCACTGGGACACGGCGGGGGGCGGTGCTGCCGGTGCGGGGGCTGGGGCTGGGGCTGGGGCTGGGGCAGGCGGGGGTGCGGGTGCCGGTGCCGGTGCGGCCCGGGCCGGGCTGACGGACGGCAGGGGGCGGCCCAACGCCGAGGACATCCTCGGGCTGGCCGACCCGCTGGCGAAGCTGGCGCAGCGGCTGCGGAAGCCGTCGGCGGGGCCCTCCACGGGGCCGTCCGCGAGCTGATTCCCGCGCGCGGCCGGGCCTGTCCAGGAGCGCGCGGACAGCTGCTGTCATCCCGGACGAACGGGGAGTAACCTCCGCCTCATGCCCTCCGACCTCGCACTTGTCACCGATTCCACGGCCTACCTGCCGCAGGCGGCGCTCGACCGGCACGGGATCACGGTGGTACCGCTGAGCGTCGCGGTCGGTGACGAGGTCCGCTGCGAGGGCGTCGAGATCTCCCCGAAGGACGTCGCCGAGGCGCTGCGCGGCAAGCAGCGGGTGACCACCTCACGGCCCAACCCGGAGACCTTCGCCGCCACCTACCGGGCGGCCGCCGAGGCCGGGGCGCGGGGAATCGTGTCGGTGCACATCTCCGGCGAACTGTCCGGCACGGTCGAGGCTGCCCGGCTGGCCGCCGCCGAGGCGCCGGTGCCCGTGCGGGTGGTCGACAGCCGACTGGTCGGAATGGCCCTCGGGTACGGCGTGCTGGCGGCGGCCGAGGCGATCGAAGCCGGCCTGGGCCTCGCGGAGGCGGCCGGGGCGGCGACCGATCGGGCGGCCGGGACCAGCGGCTTCTTCTACGTGGACACCCTGGAGCACCTGCGCCGGGGCGGGCGGATCGGGGCGGCGCGGGCGCTGCTGGGTTCGGCGCTGGCGGTCAAGCCGTTGCTGCACCTGGACGGGGGGCGGATCGAGCCGCTGGAGAAGGTGCGGACGGCGTCGCGGGCGATCGCCCGACTGGAGGAGATCGCGGTCGAGCGCTCGGGGGAGGGCGAGGTGGACATCACCGTCCACCACCTGGCCGCCGAGGAGCGGGCCGAGCAGCTCGCGGAGCGGCTGCGGGCGCGGGTGCCGGGGTTGCGGGAGCTGTACGTGGGCGAGGTCGGGGCGGTGATCGGCGCGCACGTCGGGCCGGGGCTGCTGGCGGTGGTGGTCGCGCCGCGCTGAGGCGGGGGGTTGGGGCGGGCGGCTCAGGGCGGCTCAGGGCGGCTCGGGTCAATTGCGTGATGGTGTGGCCACCCGTGTGAGTGACACTCTTTATCCACAACCCCCGGGTTTTCCACAGGCTTTCGGAAATTTCCACGGGTTTCGCGAGGTGCTCCTAACGTCCTCGCCATGACGACCTTGGGCCTGGGCGCGGCGAAGCGCCAAGCGATCGACGAGACGGTTCGGCTGCGGATGGCGACGCTGTTGCCGACAGAGGACGAGCCGATGGTCAGCGAGCCGTCGGGCCGTGAGCCGACTGCCGGTCAGCCGCCGGAGGCCGGCCCGCCCGAGCCGGTGCACCTCCCCGATCCGCCGGGCGGCGGGGCGCGGCTGCGGTTCGCCTCGGCGCTGGCGCTCGACCGGCGGGCGGTGGCCGGGCTGGCCGTCCTGCTCCTCTTCGCGGTGGGCTACGCCGTGCAGCACTTCTGGCTGGCCCGACCGGAGGCGGTCGCCGTTCCGGCACTGGCGGCCGCGTCGGCGCCGCCGGAGCCGGGCCCGCCCGCCATCGACGGCCCGCCCGGCAGCGGGGCCGGGCCACCCACGGGCCCCGCGGGCCCGGGGGCCGAGCCCGCCGTCGTCATCGACGTCGGCGGCCGGGTCCACCTGCCCGGTCTGCACACCCTGCCCGGGGGATCGCGGGTGGCCGACGCGCTGCGGGCGGCTGGCGGTCCGCTGCCGGAGACGGACACCCGGAGCCTCAACCTGGCCCGCGTCCTGACGGACGGTGAGCAGATCACGGTCGGTGAGCAGGCGCTCGTTCCCGTACCCGTCCCCGCTCCCGGAGGCGCCGGCGGACTGCCCGGTGCCGGTACGCCCCGGCCACCCGTCAGTCTCAACCGCGCCACCCTCGAACAGCTCGACGCCCTCCCGGGCGTCGGCCCGACCCTCGCCCAGCGCATCCTCGCCTACCGCGCCTCGCACGGTTCGTTCCGCTCGGTCGACCAGCTCCGGCAGGTCAGCGGCATCGGTGCCCGCACCTTCGCCGAACTCCGTCCGCTCCTCACCCTCTGACGTCCCCCTGTTCCCGTCCCTCTGTTCCCGTCCCACTTCCGGCCCCGTCGCGGGCCCCTCGCCGATGCCGAAAGGAGGTACCGCCGTGACCGCCACCACCGCGCCGCTCCCGCGCACCCGCTCCTCGGGCGCCGACTTCCGACTGCTGCTGCCCGCCGTCTCGGCGTGGCTGGTCACAGCGGTGCTCCTGCCCGTGGAACCGGGGTCCGAGCCGCTGATCCTGCTGTCGGCGGGTGCCGCCGTGCTCGCAGCCGTCCTGCTGCTCGTCCGGCCGGGCCTGCTGCCCCGGCGCGGGGCGGCAGTGGCGTTGGCGGCCGTCCTGCTCACCGGTGCGGCGGCCGCGATCGCGACCCCGTTGCACACCGCCGACCTGCACCGGGGCCCGCTGCCGGAGCTCGCCCGTGCGGCCGAGCACGCGCCGCCGCGCGCCCCGGGCACGCCCGCCACGGCGGTCGAGGTGGAGCTGACCGTCGCGGGGGACCCCAAGGTCCACACCTCCCGGGGCGGCACCACCGGTGGGCAGAGCCTCCTCACCGTCGAGGCCGTGGCCGACCGCGCGACCGTTCTCCCGGACGGACGGGCCACCCGGACACACACCCCGGTGACGGTCATGGTCCGCGGGCCGGAGAGCGACTCCTGGCTGCGGCTGCTGCCGTCCGAGCGGCTGGCCGTCGAGGCCGAGGTGCGGCCGGCGGGAGCGGGCTACGACACCGAGTCCGCGGCACTGCTGCTCGTCCACGGCCCGCCCCGGCAGCTCGCACCGCCGAGCCTGCCGCAGCGGATCGCCGGGCGGCTGCGCGAAGGCCTGCGCACGGCCAGCGACGGGCTCCCGCCGGACGCGCGCGGGCTGCTCCCCGGGCTGGTCGTCGGCGACACCTCGCGACTGCCCGACGACCTGGTGGACGCCTTCCGGGCCACCGACCTGGTGCACCTGGTGGCCGTCAGCGGGGCCAACCTGGCGATCGTCCTCGGCGTACTGCTGGGCGCACCGGCGCAGGCCGGCACGGCGGAACGGCGCGGACTGGCCGCGCTGTCGGGGCTGTCGCTGCGCACCAGTGCCCTGGCCGGTACGGCGCTGACCCTGGCCTTCGTGACGGTCTGCCGACCCGAACCCAGCGTGCTGCGGGCGGCGGGCACGGGACTGATCGGCATGCTGGCCCTGGCCACCGGCCGCCCCCGCCAGGCCGTACCGGCGCTCGCCGGGTCCGTCCTGGTCCTGGTGCTGCTGGACCCGTACCTGGCGCGCTCCTTCGGCTTCCTGCTCTCGGTGCTCGCCACCGCCGGGCTGCTCGTCCTCGGGCCGCACTGGGCCGAGTCCCTGCGGGCCCGGCGGTGGCCGCACCACCTGGCGGGTGCGCTGGCGGCCACGGCGGCGGCGCAGGCACTGTGCGCACCGGTGACGGTGGTGCTGTCCGGGCACATCAGCCTGGTCGCGGTGCCGTGCAACCTGCTGGCCGAACTGGCGGTGGCGCCGGCGACGCTGCTCGGCTTCGGGGTGCTCGCGCTGCAACCGTTCTTCCCGTCCCTGGCCCGGCTGCTGGCCGAGCCGGCCGGGGTGCCGGCCGGCTGGCTGGCCTTCGTCGGTCGGCGCGGGGCCGAGCTGCCCGGTGGGCAACTGTCGTGGCCCGGAGGCTGGTTCGGGGTGGCGACGGTCGCCCTGGCGACCCTGGCGGCCTGCTGGGTGGCGCCGCTGCTGCTGCCCCGCCGAGTGGAGTCCGGCCGTCCGGCGGGTGCCCGTCGTCGTTGGGCCCGGGCCGTGGTGACCGGCGTTCTGCTGGTGGTGCTGCTGGGCGTGCTGCTGCGCCCGCCGCAGCTGGCCCGGATCGCCACGGGCTGGCCGCCGCCGGGGTGGCGGCTGGTGATGTGCGACGTCGGGCAGGGAGACATGTTGGCCCTGTCGACCGGTGCGCCGGACAGCGCGGTGGTGATCGACACCGGGCCGGATCCGGACGCCGCTGACCGCTGCCTGCGGGAGCTCGGCATCACGACCGTGCCGCTCCTGCTCCTGACGCACTTCCACGCGGACCACGTCGAAGGCGTGCCGGGGGTGTTGCGGGGGCGCCAGGTGGGCGCGGTGGAGGGCACGGTGCTGGACGACCCACCGGGAGAGGCGGCCCGGGTGACGGCCTGGGCGGCGGGCGCAGGCGTACCGCTGTTGCGTGCGGGGCGTGGTGAACGGCGTTCGGCCGGTGCGGAGTTGTCCTGGGACGTGGTTTCGCCCGCTCCAGGGGCGGCCGTCGAAGCGCCGGGAGCGAACAACGCGAGCGTGGCACTGCTCGTCTCCTCGGCCGGCGGTCTGCGGATGGCACTGCTGGGTGACCTCGAACCGCCCGCCCAGTCGGCCCTGTTGGGGCGCCTCGGGAGAGTGGACGTGTTGAAGGTCGCGCACCACGGCTCGGCCCACCAGGACTGGGACCTGACCGGTGCCCTGCGGCCCCGGCTTGCCCTGATCTCCTGCGGCGAGGGCAACCCGTACGGGCATCCGTCGCCCCGTACCGTCGACCGCTTGCGTGCGTCGGGTGCCACTGTGCTGCGCACCGACCGGGCGGGGGACATCGCCGTGACCGGCGACTCCCCGTCCACCCTCGCCGTCGCCGTCCACCCCCAGCCCGCCCACGGCACCCGCGCCGGGCACACCGCCCCGGGGCACTCCACCCGTGGGCCCCGCGCCCCGCCCGAGTGACCCCGCTCTCCTTCTTCCCTCCACGAGGTGGGGTGGGCAGGGGGTAGGGGTGGGGGAGGTGGAGGGTGGGAGGGGGGCGGGGGCGGGGGCCCCGGGGAAAGGGATTGCGGCGCGGGCCCCGGCCCCCCCCCCCCCCCCCCCCGGCGAACGCCCCCCCCCCGCCGGCAAACCAAACCCCGCGGGCACCCCCAAAACCC
>NZ_JBHZCY010000158.1:14025-20577 GCF_042786665.1 Kitasatospora sp. NPDC059146
CGTGGGGGGGGGGGGGGGGGGGGGGGGGGGGGGGGGGGGGGGGGGGGGGGGGGGGGGGGGGGGGGCCGCCGGGCTCGCGGGGGGGCGCGCGCGGGGGCCGCCCCCCCCCCCCCGCCGCTGGAGAAGGCCCGAGCCGTCTGCGGATACCAGGCAGGGGAGGCACCGGAGACACCGGGGTTGTGTGGGGTCGAGGCGGCCCGGATGCAGTTGACCTGCCAGGGCTTTCAGAGGCCTGACGCGGTCACCAGCCGGTGACCTTCTGGCCGAGAAGCTGCTGGCACACCTGCCACAGCATCGCGGAGCGGGAGGCTTTGACCAGCACCTTGTCACCGGGCCGTACGATGCTCTCAAGGTAGGCGGCTGCGGTCTCGGCGTCGGCGACCAGGGCCACGTCGGTGCCGTGCGCGGCGGCGGCGAGGGCAAGCTGCTTGGGCAGGTCACCGCCGACCGCGATCAGCAGGTCGATTCCTTGTTCGGCGACGTACCGGCCGATCTCGCGGTGTGCGGAGACGGAGTCCTCCCCGAGCTCGCCCATCTCGCCGAGAACGGCGATCGTGCGTCCGGCCGCCGGGAGGGGCGGGAAGGTGATGGCGCGGCCGGTGTAGGACTTGGCGAGGCGGCTCAGTGGTACGCGGTCGTTGTCCTGGCCCCACGCCGAGGGATCCCGGAAGTGGATGACCTGGTCGTCGCCGCTCTCGAAGCCGTGGGCGACGACCAGGTGTCCTCCGCGGCGGCCGTCGGTGGGGAACTGCTCGGTCACGGAGATGATCAGCGGTGCCTTCGCCAGCTGGTCGGTCAGCTCTTCGGCCGCCACCGGCTCGGCCTGACCGGCGATGTCGAAGTCGATGGCGATCTTGGCGATCCCCGCGTGCAGCCAGCCTCGGTCGGTCAGGGCGTCGCGCTTGACGCCGATCTTGATGAGCTCGGTGAGAGTGGGGGGCTCCTTGCCGTAGGCGAGCAGGATCATGCGGAGGGCCGCCATGCCGCAGGCTCGGTTCGACCAGGTGAGCCGGTCCCCGAGCTCCATGCCGCCCTGCTGTTCCCACTCCTCAACGGGGACGAGCTGACGGCACATCGGGACCTCGTGGACATGCAGCATGGCGGCGACCTTCCGAAGCGTTATCGTTCAGACGGTGGCGTCCAGTTGGGCCGGGACGGCACCGATACTCGGGACGGGCAGAGGCACATCGTAGGTCGGCCGGGCGAGGGCCTGGTGGAGCATCGCGCGAACGACGTCCTCATGGGTCAGGCCGCACATCGACGCTCCGGCGGCGAAGTTGCTGTCCCGCGACATGCCGGGGGTGGTGTTCACCTCGAGGGCGAACACCTCGCCGTCGGCGGTGACCATGAAGTCGACCCGGGCGCCCCCCTGGCAGCCGAGACCTTCCCACAGGGTCCTGGCGTGCCTGGTGAGCGTGCGCAGGATGGACGGCGGCAGGTCCGCCAGCGTCACGGACACGCCGCCGCGGCCGTCGGCGTCGAGCTTCGTGTCGGCGTCGTAGAAATCGGCCTGCTGGACCTCGGTGGCCAGCGGCGGGAACGCCAGGACGCCGCCGGGAAGTTCCAGCAGTCCTACGGTCACTGGTGTCCCGGAGATGTAATGCTCGACCAGGACCGGCGAGGGGTCGGTGCGGGTCGCTTCTTCGAGTGCGGCGGTGAGCTCTTCGGTGGTGCGGACCAGGCTCATTCCGACGCTCGATCCGCCCATGGTCGGCTTGACCATCATGGGCAGCCCGCCGCAGGTCACAGCGCTGCCGCCGGTCCACACCTGCCACGGCGGAGTCGGCACGCCGAGCCCCTTCATGTACCTCTTGCAGAGGATCTTGTCGGCGGCGATGGCGGACGCCGCAACACCGTTGCCACAGTACGGCCTGCGCAGCCAGTCCAGCAGTCCCTGGAGCCGGCCGTCCTCGCCGAAGGGCCCGTGCAGGTTGGACAGGACGATGTCGACGCCGAGCAGCTCTGACACGAACCCGGGCTCGCACGGGTCCAGGACGCGGAATGCGGTACCGATCGTGTCCAGGGACTCGGAGAGCGCGGTCACGGACATCTGCTCGACGGGGCTCCTGGAGAGGTACAGGCGGTCCTCGGCGGAGACGCCGCCGTAGACCAGGCCCACGTTGGTGCCGCGGTACTTGCGCTCCCGTACGGCTTGGATCTCCTTGCTCAGCGCGGCGGTGTCATGCCAGTCGATGGTGATGGTCACGAGATGACTCCTTCGTAGGCGAGGGTGACGGGGCCGGCGACCCAGTACGACTTGGCCGGTCGATCGGCGTGCGGGGCGACGGTGAGGGGGGTTCCGGCGCGGTTGTGGACGGCGACGGGGCCCGCGGTGACCAGGCCACGGCGTCCCGCGATGACGACGGCGGCGACAGCCCCGCTTCCGCAGGAGAGCGTCTCGGCCTCGACACCGCGCTCATAGGTGCGGATCTTGAGGGTTTGCCGGTCGATGCTCTCCACGAAGTTGACGTTCGCGCCGAGCGGGGCGAGCTTTGGGTGGTGGCGCATCAGACGTCCGCACGCCTCGGCGTCGAGGCCGTCCACGTCGTTTACGACGGCAACCACGTGTTCGGTGCCGGTGTGAGCGGAGTCGAACCAGAAGGGGCGGCCGCCCCACACGGACTCGACCACCCGCATGTCGACGGCGCCGACTTCGGCGGTGATCGCCACAGCCTCACGGGTGACGGTCGCTTCGTGCTCGACCCCGGCCATGACGAGGGTCATCGTGTCGAAGCCGAAGTCCTCGGCCGCAGCCCAGGCCGAGCACCGCAGCGCGTTGCCGCACATCGTTGCGATCGACCCGTCGGCGTTGAAGCACGAGACCTCCAGGACCGGAGGGGCGCTGCTGATCAGCGTGCTGACCACCAGACCGTCGGCGCCGATACCGGTTCGGCGCGCGCACAGCCTCACCGCGATGTCGTGCCAGTCGCGGCCGGTGTCCTGGTCGGCGCCGTTGAGCAGCACGAAGTCGTTTCCGGCTCCGTGGATCTTCCGGAAGGGAGTGCTCAAAGGGGTCCTCCTCACGTGGGTATCGGGATGCAGGGCGCTGTGGTGGGAGCGCGCCGTGAAGGAGGTGCCGGCCGCCGCTCGGGGGAGGCTTTCGGCCGGCACCGGATCCGCCCGGGACGCCGGGCGGAGTCCGAGGGGTGCCGTCAGGCCAACTCGCTGGGTACCCCGAGGTCGGCGTGGATGACTTTGCCGTGCGGCCACAGTCGGACGCCCCACTTGGCCTTCGTGAGGTGGTGTACCAGGGCCAGTCCTCGTCCGGATTCGTGGGAGGGACCGGCTTCGATCCGCACGGGCGGCGACGCGGAGCCGTCGGAGACCAGCAGGCGCACGACTCCGACGGTGGGTCGGCGGACGGCGACGATCATGTACGTCCGGCAGCCGGTCTTCGCCGCGTTGCTCACCAGCTCGGAGATGATCAGCTCGGCGTCGTCGATCAGGGCCTCCAAGCCCCACTCGATGAGCTTGGCGTTGACCATGAGGCGGGCTGCGCGGGCGGACCGGAAGGCGTACGGCAGCCGCATGGTGGCCGGTGCAGGACGGGTTGCCGAGGGCGCTCCCTCGGCTTCCCGGGGCCGTTCGAGGGTGGTGTTCATCGTTGCTCCCGGGCGGCTGTCACCGTACGGGTCAGCATCCGGAGGTCCTCGGGTCGGTACCTCGTCCTGCTGCACGGCGGGGAATGAACAGGCCCGCGGCCGAGGACGCGAGGTCACGCCGCCGCCAGTGGTCGCCCGGGGAGCGGCGCTCCGGCACGGTTCCGGCCGGGGTGCCCGGGTGCGTGGCAGTGGTGAGAAAGGCGCCGCGCTCGAGCAGGACGGTGGCGAGCCGGTCGAAGGCGGCCAACTGTCGGCCGGGGCTGTTCAGAGGGTCGTCATGGATCATGTCGCGGGTCCAGGTGACGACCCCGCAGGCCCTGTTCTCCGACAGGGCGTCGGTGATGGCCTGCCAGCCGGGTCGCTCGGCGAGGGGCTGCGTGGGGTTGCTGTCCACGGCGAGCACGGCCACGGTCCACCGGCGGGCCCTGGCGAAGACGCGGACGTGGGCGGCGATGAGATCGGCGGCGGGTTCGTCGCCGGAGCAGATGTAGATGGCGACGGGGGCGCGGCCGACGGGTCGGGGGTGGTCGCTGGTCATGGCGACCACTGTCACCGACCATTCACCGTCGGTGAATACATGGGTCGTGGTAGCCGGAGAACTCGCACACGGCCGACTACCACGTTCAGTGGTACCCGCGGCGGTTGTTACGGCTGGGCGTTACGGGGCGTGGTAGCTGCGTATACCAGCAGGTCGCGGACACCATGGTCCGACATGGAGGGCTTATCTGATCACCAGTGGAACACCGGCGGCCTGCGCAACGCTCGTCGCCATCGCCACAGACACGTCGGCGATCCGGTCCGTGATCACTCCGGGGAGTGCCTGGTGCCGGACCCATGTCGGGGCGATCCGGCACGCTGCCTTCAGCGCTGCGGCCGCTGCCTCCCACTGCCGTGTCTCGGTCCGCGTCAGGGCGATGTCCAGGTGAAACCTGGCGCGGGTGGACAGCGGCATGCCGGGATCGAGATGAGTCGTCTCGATCAGCCTGAGCGCTCCGGCGGTGTCACCCAGGGCCGTCGCCACCGACATGGCCTGCGTGGCGGCGTAGGACGGGCCGAACGGCTGGCCCTGGCCGCCCCGGGCGTGCTCGCGGCCGATCCGGGCCGCGACGGCGTGGGCCTGGCTCAGGTAGTCGCGGGCGGTGTCCGCGCTCGCGCCGCCCCGGGACGCGGCGACGGCCGCGTTCGTGACCAGTTGCCCGTACACGCTGAGCCGGTCCGGGTCGCTGTCGGACATGCGGGGCTCGACCTTGGCGGCGGACTGCTCGGCGACGTGGACGCCCTTGGCAGTGTGGCCATCGCGCAGGCAGATCCACGACAGCGAGGCCATCAGGTGGGCCGCGCGGAGGCCGTCACCCACCTGGTCGGCGACGTTTCGGCCGTGGGTGATCGCGGTGTACCCGAGGTCGCGGGCGCCGAGGATATTGGCCATGACGGCAGCAGTCTGGAAGGCATCGGCGAGGACTCCACCGGCGGCTTCGCGTCGATCCGGTGTGGTGGCGTCGTAGAGCGCCCGTGCCTCCGGCAGCAGGAGGGACAGGATCGCGCCGAGCTCGACGTAGCGTCCGCTCCAGAACGCGGCGTCAGCGCGCCGTGCCGCGTCTCGCAGGTCTTCCAGACTGCCGGGCTCCACGTCGGTGCCGATGCCGAGTCCGGTGTCGTGGACGGCAGCTGATACTGCGCGTAGGGCCGAGCGTTCCTCCAGGGCCATGCCTCGGCGCGGGGATTGCTGTCCGAGGATCACTGAGACGTCGGTGCCGAGACCGACAGCGACCTTCATCAGCGAAGGGAGCGAGAGGTTGCCCCCCTGTTCGAGCTTTCGGATCGTGCCCAGGGAGACCCCGGACTTCTCGGCCAGGTCTTCCTGTGTGACCTCCCGGCCTCGCAGGATCTTGACTCGTTCCGCCGTGGTGCGTTCTGCCCAGAGGGTCACAGGCTGACTCCGTCTCAGGTGATGGCCTTCCCGGGGCGGTACCTCCGTAGTGTGCGGGTATGACCGTACAGCGGGAGGCTCAGACGCAGGCCCCGATGCCGAGCAGGGATGCGATCCGGGCGACGGTCTCTGGCCGGCCGTCGGCGAGCACCGTCGTGATACCGAGCGCTTCGGCCGGCGGCAGGTTCACCGGGTGATCGTCGACGAACACGCACACCTCGCCTGACAGGCCCATCCGCTCCAGCGCCAGCCGGTAGATCGCCGGGTCTGGTTTCGCGATGCCCTCCAGCTCGGACACCACGGTCACGTCGAACAACTCCCAGACGCCACAGGCAGCGTACGGGTCGAAGGGGTCCAGTCCGAAGCTGTTGGACAGCAGGGCGACCACGTAGCCGGCCTCACGCGCCGCCTTGGCAAGGGTGACCATGTCGGCCGCGGCCCGGACCCCGGCCCACGCCCGGCCCATCAGGTTCTCGTGGTCGGCCAGACCGAGATACGGCGCGACCTGCCGGTTCCAGTCCGCCTGGCTGAGAGCGCCACGTTCCAGGTCAACGTACAGCTGCCGAACCACCGGATGGGTGTTCAGCGTGCGGCGCCATGCCTCGGCGTCAAGTCCCTGACTGACGCACCACTCGCGGTGAACGGCGAGAGCATCCGTGGTCAGAACACCGGCGAAGTCGAGGATCAAGCCGCGGTATGCGGACGGGGGACTGACGGGTGCTACTGGTTGCGCCATGATGAGTTCCCTTCGGGGTTCGTCGCCGTACCGCGAAGGTACCCGCGGAGAGGGCGGGTCCCACCGGTCGGCCCCGCCGTGGTGGACGGCGGGGCCGAACTGCGAGGCCTCACCGCAAGTAAGCACACTGCATGGACCTGCCCTCTTGCTTGGCACGGGCTGTGCCTCCACGACGTGGGGTGGGCGGGGGCCCCGGGGAAAGGGATTGCGGCGCGCTCAGGCGCGGCCGCGGGGCCGACCCGACCCGAGCACGGTGGCCTAGGGCCCGGGCCCTTGGGGCGGGG